>NZ_JBNHEP010000209.1:0-40620 GCF_050015995.1 Dapis brunnea BLCC-M229
TTTGTTGAAATATTCTTCAGTCCCCGAACGCAAATCCCTTTCTATATATAGCTTTCAACTAGCTTGTCACCCCGTGAGAATTTTTGATTAACAATCAATTAATAAAGGTGAGTTTTTTCATAATATTATTCTCTAGTGTTACTTGAATAATGATTCAACCTAGTTAGGAGGTGTAGTGCGAGCGCAGAGCGCTACTGCTGACGCAACGCTCCGCGAACGCACTACACCCCGTTCATTCTCAATAAGGGTTTTCTTTTAATTGAAGTATTATTCAGTTTCTGAACGCAAATCCCTTTCTATATATAGCTTTCAACTAGCTTGTCACCCCGTGAGCCTTATCCCACAATAGCTTTGAGTTGCTTGTCACCCCGTGAGGTATATAGCTTTCAGCTAGCTTGTCACCCCGTGACCCCGTGAGTCTTTAAACCCTTATCCCACAATAGTTTTGAGATGCTTGTCTCCCCGTGATCCTGAATAGTTTTGAGGTACTTGTCACCCCGTGAGGTTCTCATAGCTTAATTTCCTCTCGTTCATCTAGTTGTCCAGTAGGGACAATTTGTAGTTGTTTGGCTAAAGACAAACTCTTTTCGTTGCTGATAGTCTCTAAGCGATCGCTCAATTCTGCTACAGTTGGTAGTTCAAATATAGTAGTCAAGGGTAGCTCTACTCCCAATTCTTGGGGTATACGATAAATTACTTGATTCGCCAATAGAGAGTGTCCCCCCAACTCAAAAAAGTTGTCATATATACTTACTTCTGAATTTTTCAGAACAGAAGCAAAAATGTTAGCAACAATTTTCTCGGTAGGGGTGCGTGGTGACACAAAACCTATTTTTCGCATGAATTCGCCTTCTGGTGACGGTAGTGCTTTGCGATTAACCTTACCGTTAGGATTCAATGGTATAGTTTCTAAAATCACAAACGCAGATGGAATCATATACTCTGGCAGTTTTTGTTTCAGAAAGTTTCGCAAATCACTATTGCTTATAGACAGACCTTGGCTGCCTATATAAGCTACCAGTATTTTATTACTAGAAGCATCTTCCCGCGCCATCACCACTACTTTTTGGACTTGAGGATGGCTACCCAGAATAACTTCGATTTCACCCAATTCTATACGAAAACCCCGGATTTTAACCTGATGATCGATCCGACCAAGAAATCGGAGATTACCGTCTGGAAGGTAGCAGGCCAAATCCCCTGTTTTATAAAGTTTTGATTTTTGACTTGGGATTTTATTGTCAAAGGGATTAGGAATAAATTTCTCTGCTGTTAATTCAGGTCGATTCAAATACCCTCTAGCTAAACCTGCACCCCCAATGTATAATTCTCCTGGTATTCCAATTGGAAGTGGTTGTTGATAGTGGTCTAGGATATATATTTGAGTGTTAGCGATAGGACAACCAATAGTGGGTTCAGTAGTACTTCCCTTTTTTAACAAAGAAAAAGTAGAATAAGTAGTATCTTCAGATGGCCCATAGAGATTGTATACCGCCTGGATACTTTCTTGCTTGTATAGTTCTTGTACCAATCGATTTGAGAATGTTTCACCTGCCAAGTTAATTATCCTGACATTAGAAGGTAAACCTTTGATTCTTAAAAGTTCAGTAATTGCAGAAGGAACTGTATTAATTAGAGTTACTTCCTCTGATTTATTAACATTAGGTAAATCTAAAGCATTCTTAGCCAGAATTACTTTACCACCACAACTTAATGTCACAAATATTTCAAAAACAGATAAGTCAAAACATATGGAAGTGGAAGCTAACACACCATCCTCTTGTTTGATGGTGAAGACTTCTTTAGCCCAATGGCATAAAGCTAGGGGACTATGATGTTCAATAGCAACTCCCTTCGGCTTTCCTGTAGAACCTGAAGTATAGATTACATAAGCCAAATTATCTGGTTTGACTTCAATCACAGAATTTTCTTGAGTATGTGCAGATATCGCTTCCCAATCCGAATCTAAACAAACTACATGAGTTTGATGTTTTGGCAACCTCTCTACTAACGAATCTTGAGTTACCAACAGAGATACTGCTGCATCAGAGAGCATATAAGCTAATCGTTCTGATGGATAATTAGGGTCTAGTGGCACATAAGCACCACCTGCCTTGAGAATCCCCAAAAGTCCAACCATCATCTCTAACGATCGCTCCATACATATACCCACCAATACTTCTGGTTTGACACCTTTTGTTTGTAAGTAGTGGGCTAATTGATTAGCACGACAATTCAACTGTTGATAAGTTAATTGCTGATCCTCAAATACAACCGCTACTGCCTGTGGATTACATTTCACTTGCTCCTCAAACAACTCATGGATACATTTATCGGTCGGATACTCAGTGAAAGTATTATTCCAGTCTATCACTAACTGCTTTCGCTCAGTTGCTGTTATAATTGGGATTTGCTCTACTGATTGTTCTGGATTTGTCACTATTCCTTCTAACAATGTTTGGAAATGATCCCCTATCCGCACAATAGTTTCTCTCTCAAACAAGTCGGTATTATACTTAAAAAATACAACCAGATGCGAGCTTTTTTCAACAATTTCTAAACTCAGATCGAACACACCTTCTTGACTAGGCATTGCCAGAGTTTCTAATTTTAATCCTCTCCAATCCAATTTACTTTGGGTTGCACCTAGAGACAGGTTTAGTCCCTCTGCTTCAGCTTGTAATTTGATTAAAGTAAACATTACCTGGAAAATAGGAGAACGACTAGGATCGCGAATCGGCTGCAATTTTTCCACCAGTAACGCTAACGGATAATCCTGATGAGCTATTGCTTCTAAGACCGTTTGACGTACTTGGTCAAGAAACTCTTTAAAAGTTTGATTTCCAGACAGATTTGCCCTCAAAACAATAGGATTAACAAAATAGCCCACAATGGAAGCAAACTCAGGTTTACCTCTACCTAGAGTAGGAGAACCCACCAAAATATCTTCCTGACCCGTATAACGATACAGGAGAACTTGAAAGGTTGCCAAAAGAATCATATAAAGAGTTACTCCTTCTATAGAAGCAAGCTCCCTAAGTTCCTGGCTAAGTTGTTCGGGTAAACTGAAAGAGTAGGAAGCACCATTATAAGTTTGTATTGGTGGGCGTTGTCGATCAGTAGGCAAATCTAGTTCTGGTAATTCTCCTACTAATTTTTGTTGCCAATATTTCCATAGCTTTTCTCCTTTTGCACTATCAAGCATTTCTCTCTGCCAGTAGACATAATCTTTATATGAATACTTGAGAGTTGAAAGGGATAGTTTCTCACCAGATATTTTGGCTTGGTAGAGTTTTGATAATTCTGCAACACTCAGTTCCATTGACCAACCATCCCAAGCAATGTGGTGTATAGTTAGCAGTAGGATATGTTCCTCCTCTGAGCGAGTGAACCACCTTACCCGCATTACCGCTTCTTTGTCTAGAGTAAAAGGATGATAGTGAGACTCTAGCAATTTCTCCTGTAGTTCTTCTTCACTCCAACTAGAAGCATTAATTTCTAATAAGTCTAACTCCTGATTTTGATCCACTTGTTGGATAGGTTCTTGATTTAAGTTTGGAAAAGTACTACATAAAATCGGGTGGCGCTCTCTCAACTCTTGGAAAACTTGATGCCAAACTTTAAAATCTACCAAGGAGCGAATGCGAGCAGCAAATGAAATATTGTAACCACCACTATCTGGTGCTAATTGCCACAAAAACCATAGTGCCCTTTGCCCGTAGGATAGCGGATAGACTTGCAGAATATCAGGTTGAGAGTGTAATAACTCTAATATTTCCCTCTTATGTTGCTTTAGTTGGGATAATACCGACTCTGTTGATTCTTCTTGGGGGGCACGGTAGCGTAGTCGTTCTCCCTCACTCCATAACTGCCAACCTTGAATTGTTAGCTCTTGTAAAAACTTTATTAGTTCCATAGTTGTTAATTTTCCCCTCAATTAAATTATATTTAAACTCAATTCAAGAATGATTATAATTCTCCCTCAATCCAAACGCGACCAGCAATCTCTGTTGCACCAGATTGTTCATTATTTTCCAGTCCAAGTTCCTGATTACTTTCAATTTGCTGTAGTTCATCATTTACATAACTTACCAAATGAACAATGCTTACCCCTTCTATAAATTTAACAACAGGGATATCAATTCCCAACTCAGTATGAATCTGATTCCTTAATTGTTCGGCCATCAGGGAGTCAACAGCCATTGTATTTATAGGTTGTTCTACATCTACTTCATAATCTTTCATCCCTAGTAGACGAGCAATTTCACTTTGAAGATAAGCGATTAAAGTATTAGTTTTCTCGCTTGCCGACATCCCCTTTAGTTGTTGTTTCAAAGGTTCATATTGCTGCTGTTTAAGAAGTAGTTCTAGAATTTTGGGTAGTAAATTGACTTCTTCCTGGGAAAGATTTCCAACTGTTTCCAATTGTTGAACTAATTTTTGAGTTTCTCCTTGATGAAGTAACTCCAGAAGCGGAGTTGTTTGATTTTTGATAGTAACAGAATTTATTTTTTGATGTCCGTTTGTAGAAGTTTCTATGGAATATTGTTTTCGTTGGAATGGATAAGTAGGTAAAACAACCTTCTGACGAACATCATCTTGGTCAAACCCTGACCAATCAACCTTCACTCCCTCTACATACAACTTCCCTAAACTCTCCAGCATTTGCACCCTATCTTTTTTCCCTGGACGTAAACTTCCTAACCACTTCTTTTTCTTCCCTACTAAACATTCTCTTCCCATCACTACTAACACTGGTTTCGGTCCTATTTCTAGGAACACTTCATACCCAAGTTCCTCCAATGTCTCCATACTCATCTCAAATTGCACTGGTTCACGCACATGCTCTACCCAATATTTGGCTGTTCTTATCCTCTCGTCTGCCTGTTTCCCTGTCACATTTGATATCAGTTTCACTTGGGGTTGATGATACCTCACTTGATTGGCTACCTTCTCAAATTCTTCTAACATTGGTTCCATCAATGGTGAATGAAAACCATGGGATACTTCTAGTCCTTTGCTCTTGATTTCCTCTGATTCTAGTCTAGTAACTATTGATTCTATGGCTTCGGCTCCACCTGAAATCACTACGGATTCTGGCCCATTGATGGCTGCAATTGTCACTTTTTCTATATATGGCCTAATTAATTCCTCCACTTTTGATTGATTTGCCATTACTGACACCATCTGACCACCGCTCGTTAACTCCTGCATCAATTTCCCTCGTTTGGCTATTAGTTTCAACCCATCTTTGACACTGAAAATTCCCCCTACGGTTGCTGCTACATATTCTCCGATGCTGTGGCCCATGACTGCATCTGGTTTAATGCCCCAGGATTGCCATAATTTGCATAGAGCGTATTCGATGGCAAATAAGGCTGGTTGGGTATAGTTTGTTTGATTGATGATACTACTATCTGAGTTATCTGTTTGAGGATAGATAATTTCTCTTAGAGGATGTTCTAGTTCCTCACGCAAAATTGTGTCACATTCGTCTATGGCATGACGGAAGACTGATTGTGTTTGATATAGCTGTCTGCCCATATTGATATACTGGGAACCTTGGCCTGTGAAGAGGAAGGCGATTTTGGGGGGGTTGCTATGATTAGGTAGTTTACCGGAAAATACTCCTGTTATTTCTGGTTGAGGTTGTTGTAGTTGAAGTAGTTTTTCGGTTAATTGTTGTTGGTTTTGTGCGAGTATGGCGAGGCGATGTTGGAAGTGGGAACGTCCTGTGTTGGCGGTGTGACATACATCTGCTAGTTCTAATTCTGGATGAGTTTGTAGATGTTTTTGATAATGAGTGACTAATTCTGTTAGAGCTGTTTCTGTTTTCGCTGACAGTGTTAATAGCTGATGCGAGTGCTTACTAGAAACTTCTGTTGTTTCTTGTGTGAGTTTGATGGGTGCTTCTTCCAAAACAATATGAGCGTTAGTACCATTGAAACCAAATGAACTAACTGTTGCTCGTTTAGGTTTACCTTCAGGTGTCTTCCAATCTTTAAATTTTGTGTTGATATAAAAGGGGCTATTTTCCAACTCCATTTCGGGGTTAGGCTGGTTGCAGTGTAATGAAGGAACCAATTTTTGATTTTTTAGGCACAAAATTGTCTTAATCAGACCTGCAACTCCAGAAGCACATGATGTATGACCAATATTTGTTTTTACCGATCCAATTCCACAAAATTGCTTTTTATTTGTGTACTCCTCAAATACTTGTTTTAAAGCTTCTACTTCAATTTCATCTCCAAGCTTCGATCCAGCAGCAGCAGTTTCTACATAACTTATAGTTTCTGGATTAATTTCAAATTTCTCATAAACCTTCTTCTCCAACTGTCTTTGAGACTCACTACTAGGAGTAAAAATACCATTAGTATCCCCATCATAATTGATGCCTGAACCTTTTACTATTCCATAAATATAGTCATTATCTCGAACTGCTTGAGCATAATCTTTTAGTAAAATAACACCACAACCCTCACTAAAAATCATACCATCAGCCGAGATATCAAATGCTTTACAAACTCCCGAAGGAGATAACATTTTGAATTGACTGATGGAAATATGTGTCATTGGTGTTTGCATTAAATTAATACCTCCAGCAATTGCTAGTTCGCTTTCTCCTCTGCGAATACTTTCACAGGCTTGATGAATTGCTACTAAGGATGAGGAACAAGCAGTATCAATAGCGATTAAAGGTCCGCGAAGGTCTAGAAAATATCCTATTCTGGCAGCCAGGATCGAAAGCAAATTTCCCGTCAAAGCGTGTCGATTAGTATCTAATCCTGACATTGACAACAACTTTAAATAATCACCATTTGTTGCCCCTACAAACACTCCACAATCTTTACTTTTCAGGGAATTTGCTGCATATCCAGCATCTTCAATAGCATGGTAAGCTTCTTCTATAAAGATTCTGTGTTGAGGGTCTATAAATTGGGCTTCTGATGGCGGAATATTAAAGAATTGAGAATCAAATTTATCAACATCTTCTAAAAAACCACCCCATTTTGAATAGGAGGTATTTGGATGATTTGGATCGGGGTGATACCAATTTTTTTCGTTCCATCTTTCAGGAGGGACTTCTGTTACGCTGTCAACACCATTCTTTAAATTTTCCCAAAACTCCTTCCAGTTATTTGCCCCTGGATATCGACATGATATACCAATAATTGCTACATCTGTGTTCTGAATTAAGGCTGATTTATTAATTTCATCTTGTTCAGTTTCTCGCTCCTGTAACAATAATTTTTCAGCATCTTCTAAAGAAATTTCTCCTGATTCTAATAATGACAGTATCTCATCTTGCTCAGTTTCTTGCTCCTGTAACAATAATTTTTCAGCATCTTCTAAAGAAATTTCTCCTGATTCTAATAATGACAGTATCTCATCTTGCTCAGTTTCTTGCTCCTGTAACAATATTGTTTTTGTAGACGTTCTAGAACTATATAAACTATCTATATATTTATATTCACTTTGATTATTATTGTATTTTTCACTATCACCCTTAATTTCGTCAAAAACTGATTCTATTCTAGTTTTTACTTCTGGTTGCTTAAAAGTGATTTCGTGCATATTAAGCTCTTTTTCTACCAACAATGGTAATTCATTTTTTGTATTCCATGCTAAATGTTCTTTTAATTTGACCAGAGATAATACAGGTTTATCTGCTATTTTATTGGCAAGATTTACTGCATAATTTAGCACTTCTTGTCTTGGTAATACTGGAAAAGGAATACCTCGTTCTGCTAGTTGCTTTCCACTGTAGTTAGAAGCTGTGAACATCATTTCTCTTGCCAACTCATACCCTAACTTTTTAGGTAATATGAGTGTTGCACCCGCTCCTGGTGTAAAACCATATTTCATAAAGTTGCTGGCATAAAAACTCTCTCGACTGAAGACAAGAAAATCTGCATATAAACCTAATGCAAACCCACCACCCAGAGCATGGCCTTCCATAGCTGCAATTACTGGAATTCGACAATTTAATGCCGAAGTTAGAATCTCAAAACCATCAGTAAATTTTGATTCCCCCTTAAAAATCGACATTAACTGTTCTTGATTACCACCTGTGCAAAAATAATTAGGAGTTCCAGCTAAGATCGCTACTTTATAAGTATCATTTTCATCGATCTTTTTAAAACATTTCCACAAATCTTCCCCTAATCTCTGAGAAAGAGAGTTAGAATGTTCCTCATCTTCCATTTTAATTTGGACAACCCCATTGTTCAATTCTGTTAGCTGCACCAAACCTACCTTTTTGTTTGCCATGGAAATACTCCTTCTTCTACATATAATCTAACTTTTGCTTGAATATGAGGATCTGCTAATAGCTTAGAAATAGTATTCACTGCTAAATCTTGAGTTTCTTGTTGAATAATCCATAACTGATTAACGTAATCTTTTAGCTGTTTCACCCCAGATGATGGTAAACACTGTAAACGCCGAATATGTTGTCGTAATACTTTAGTAATATCAGTGCTATATTCATCAACTAATCCCCAATTATAAGCATCAGTTACTGATATAGATTGAGTAGTCAGCGCTAAACGATAGGCTTTTTGAAACCCCACTCGACGAATTAAAAAAGGCAAGACACAAGCTGGTAACAGACCAAATAATAGTTCTGACAAAACAAATGTTGCCGTTTCATCAGCAAGAACTAGATCGCTTGCTGCCACAAAACCAACTCCTCCAGCTTGAACTTTACCGCGCACAAGTGACACAATTACTTTGTTACTTTGGGACATTTGCTTGAGGATATTGTAGTAGTCATTAGCACCAACTTTTGGGTCTATCTCTTCCATGTTTCCAGCAGATACTCCTTGGAAATCTAGTCCTGTACAAAACACATCAGGCAACCCTTCTAATACCACTACTTTTATCTGCTCGTCTTGTTCAGCAGCTTGAAAAGCTGATAATAATTCTTGAGTTAGCTGATAGTTAATACTGTTGTTAGCTTCTGGTCGATAGAATTGAATCCTTTGTACTGCTGATTGATAATTTATTTTCAGTGTTTGATATTCCATAGCTATACCCATTCATACTCCCTGTGAAATTCTTTAATTTCCTTTAGCACTAATAAACCTTTACCTTCAATCTGCTGCCACACAGCAGGGAAAATTTGATAATCTAAAGTTTTATTTCTGGTTCCAAAAGGAACTGTAGTATTTTTGTTGAGTAACAGTTCGTATTCCTCAAAATTTAAGGAATAACGTTGTGCTAACTGTCCTGAAAGAGAGCGTTTAGCTTGAATTTGCTGGGCTTGTGGGGTAACAACACCACTATAAAATTCTGAGCAACAACCAGAACCGTAAGAAAATAGACCAATACGTCGAGGATTACTAAATTCACCGTTATCAATGGTGCTAGCTAGGGAGACAAATACCGTTGCAGCCATAATATTACCCACTTGCTGGCAATAAGTTAAACCTGGCATTACCCGTCTGCGAAAATCTTCTTCAATTTCAGCTAGTTTAGCTTTTTTAAACTTACGCATCATATTCTTGTGGACACTTTTGATCATTCCACCAAAAGGTGTGTGAAAACTCAAATAATCAAAAGTTTTCTGATAGTCTACTCCTTCTACCAGAAGTTCATATTGCATATAGGCATTTTCACAGCAATCTAAATAAGAAAGTAAGGATAAGTCTGGGTCTCCTGCTTCCGAATCTGCGATTGGTCTACAGGTATCCATTACTTCATAGCCGTAGAAACCATTACATCCTACATCCACTTGGAAAATGTAAGGAACATCACTTACCAAAATTGCTACAGCTCCAGAACCACTGGTGGGTTCAGCAAAAGACCAATCTTCAGCTATAGGTCCAGTTCCTTCTGTAACCAAAAACCGAGATATGTCAGTTACTAGAACTAAAACTTTAGCTCCTGGAGATGCTTGAGACAAAATGAAGCTCAATGCCATTTGAAAGCCTGCTGTACCACAGTAGCAAGCTTGCTTAAGTTCAAACATACGGCAATTTCGACTTAGCCCCAAATAATTATGGATATAGTTGCTAATGGATTTGCTAAAATCTATACCTGATTCAGTACAAGTAATTACCATTTTAATCTGTTCTCTGTCTGAATCACTTAAGCTATCCATAATTGGCTTTGCTGCATTAACTGCATGGGATACAGGATCTTCATAAGGCATGGCAATTGCTTTCTCTTTTACCAGTAAATTTTGAAAGCGCTCCATGTCTAATCCACGAGCTTCTGCTAAGATTCGCAAATCTAACTTTGCTGCACCTCCGTATACGTTTAAGGCTTCTATTCCAACTGTTTTCACAAATTACTCCTGTATTTTCAATATTTTTAACTGTTCACTTTCCCACAGTGATACTAGAGTAGTTTCTATTTTCTGATCGCTAAAGCGGTGTTAATTCCTCCAAAAGCAAAACTGTTACTAATGGCATATTGAATTTCGGCTGCAACTGCAGTTTCTTGTACCCAATGTAGTGAAGGATCGATAGGATTCACTAAATTGTGAGTGGGATGACAAACTCCAGCCTTCATTTGTAATAAAGTTGCAATAACCTCTATCACTCCAGCAGCAGTCAAACAGTGACCCGTTAGAGATTTTGTCGCATTGAGTAGACAATGGGATAGCCCTACGGATTTCAATGCTGCTATTTCTGTGTAGTCACCAAGAGGGGAACTGGTACCATGAGTATTCACATAATCAATTTGCTCAGGCTTTAGGTCTGCCATAGCCAGGGCAGAATTCATGGCTCGTTCTTCTCCTTCTTGGCTTGGTGATGGACTGCGGTTTCCATCTAAACCAAGTCCCCAACCCATGAGTTGTCCATAGGAATTTACCCCTCGTTGTTTAGCATGGTCAGCTTTCTCTAGGACTAAAACTCCACAACCCTCTCCGTAAATAAAGCCATCACGATCTTGATCGAATGGCCTACAAGCTAGATGAGGAGTATTGGCAAAACGCTCACTCCCCATAGCACCTAAATTTTTAAGTCCCTGACACTCCCATGCTGAGATATCAAACAAAGCTCCAACCACTATGCTGATATCGACAACTCCCATTAAAATTTGACGAGCTGCATGAATTATGGCTACTGCTCCACTAGCAGAAGCACCACTTACGCTATAACCCTCTCCGTGAATCTGAAAACATTGAGAAAGTAGACCAATTAAATCTGTATCCCAAACTGCCATGCCGTAAGTTGGCCGTAAAAATTCTGGGTTTGATCGATAACGATCCCAGATTTGTTGTTGATAACGTTGTTGGAAATTTGAGCCACCTACCACCAGCCCAATGCGTTTCTGGTTGATTTGACCATTGATTAATTTGGCATCTTTCCAAGCCTCAGAAACAGCTATGGTTGCTATTTGTGCAGTCCAAGTGGCTGTGTTTAATAATCCACCATATTCTGGGAATAGGGATTTGACTGTAATATCTGGGAGTTCTGAGCCAATAAAAGGTTGAGAAGCTTCACGTCCTGGCCGTCTGAGATAATCAAATTGAGTTTTCCCAGATAGTAGTGCTTCTTGAAAAGCTGTAATTCCCTGACCAATAGAAGTGATAATCCCCATACCAGTTATTGCTATTTTGGCTGAATCTGGACTATTTTCCATTATTCGCTTCCAACTTAGCTGCAAATAAATCTGCCAGTTCTTGAATATTCTTGGCCCCAGCTAGTTCAATTCTTGGGATATTCAAGGACAAATCCTCCATAACCATCATAATAATTTCAGCTCGATTTACTGAATCGATTCCTAAGTTTTTGAGGCTATCAGTTGGCTCTATTACTTTTCCTTCTAATTCTGGAGCTATTTCATATGTATATTTCTTGATGGTCTCAAATATCTTATTTTTAGTCATATTTTTCTACTCCATAAAGTTAAACTAAGCGAGTTCATTTCAGTTATCAGTACCTCCGGCTTTAGTCGGAGGCTTGAAATACTAAACTGAATATTTTTTCATCCCCTTAAAAGGGGAGGCTTTGGACCTCATTTTTTGGTAAGTTACCTCACCCGACTCATCTTCAGAACTGTGAGTGATAATTTAGAGCACTTTTTAGGATAATGAGGTACAGTTTTAAGGTTAATCTCTTTTTCCCTACTCCCTAGTCCCTACTCCCTAAAGTCCTAAAATTTTGTACCTCATCAACTCCAAAACTGCTGTAATTTTGTATGTAATGTCCCTACTGCTTCAATTGAGACTGTCGGCAGTTACTCTATTGAGAAGCATCAACTACGGGTATTTACTGATTGTGTTCCTTATTTCGATCTTAACTTATGTTTATTTGAGACCTAGAATTTTGCATTTTGTTTTAATTTTTTAATCATTTTATTAGCTTCTTTACGGGTCAAATTATGATTTGCTAATTGATTAAGTATTGAACGCAATTGTTTCCTGAAATTTTCTTCTGGAATAACTTTTAATTGAGGTATCTCACGAGATTTTTTTATAGAAGAATCATGTAGTTGTGGTAATAACTGTCTACTTGTTTGGGAAATTTCCTGAGCTACATATTCTGTTAAATTTATTAAGGTTGGATAATCATATATTTTTGTGGCCTTGATTTCCAATCCATAGAGGTTATTAATAGTAGTAATCCATTCCACCCCTACTATTGAATCTAAGCCCAAATCAATAAACTTCTGGTCTTCTTCAATTTCGCTAATATCTACATATAGCACATCAGCTAACTTTTGTTTCAGCACTTGCTTTAATTCTGAGAAGTTTACCTTAGCAGAAAATGAATTGGTTAATTTAGATGTTTCTAACTGCGAAGTTTGATTATTTATATTATTATATGTATATATTTGAGAGTCTTTTTGATTATATAATCTCTCATCATTTCCTATTGTTAACAATTCTTGGGCTACATATTCTGACAATTCTAATAAAGTGGGATAATTGTATATTTTCGTTGCCTTAATTCTCAACCCATAAAGGTTATTAATAGTAGTAATCCATTCCACCCCTACTATTGAATCTAAGCCCAAATCAATAAATTTCTTGTCTTCTTCAATTTCACTAATATCTACATATAGAACATCAGCCAATTTTTGTTTTAAAGTTTGTTTAATTTCACTCATATCCACTCTACCCAAGTTTGATTTTGTTGGAGTTTGAGTAGGGCTATTTTCTACAATAGAAACAGTTTTCTGAGGTTCTATAATTTCCTGAGTTAATTTTAGAGATTCCGCCTCAATAGATTTTACTGTCAGTTTAGCTAATTTGATTTTTGGTGTTGACTTCAATAAAGAAACTTCTGGTATTGAAAAAGAACCTGGGTTCGATAATTTTATCTTTTGAATGGATAGATTAGAGGGTGGTTTTTCAATTTGAGCTGCTACTACTGGTGTTTTAACTTGTTGTTCTTCTCCCTGAGAAATTTTCTTTTTGCGATTTTGAATATCTGTTATCCAATAACGTTTTCGTTGGAACGGATAAGTAGGTAAAACCACCTTCTGACCCACATTATCTTCGTCCAACTCCAACCAATCTATCTTCACTCCCTCTACATAGAACTTCCCTACACTTTCCAGCATTTGCAACCTATCTTTTTTCCCTGCACGCAAACTTCCTAACCATTTCTTTTTCTTCCCTACTAAACACTCTCTACCCATCCCTATTAACACTGGCTTCGGTCCTATTTCTAAGAACACTTCATACCCAAGTTCATCTAATGTCTCCATACTATGGGCAAATTGTACTGCTTCTCGCACATGATCTACCCAATATTTGGCTGTTCTTATCCTCTCGTCTGCCTGTTTTCCTGTCACATTTGATATCAGTTTCACCTGCGGTTGATTATACCTCACTCGATTGGCTACTTTTTCAAATTCTCCTAACATTGGTTCCATTAATGGTGAATGAAACCCATGGGATACTTCTAGTCGTTTGCTCTTTATTCCCTCTAGTTCTAGTTGACTTACTATTGCTTCTATGGCTTCCCCTCCACCTGATATTACTACTGATTCTGGTCCGTTTATGGCCGCGATCGCTACTTTCTCTACATATGGCCCTATTAACTCTTTCACTTTCGATTCATTGGCCATTACTGACACCATCTGACCACCACTCGGTAACTCTTGCATCAATTTTCCCCGTTTGGCAATTAGTTTCAATCCATCTTTGAGACTGAAAATTCCCGCTACGGTTGCTGCTACATATTCTCCGATGCTGTGACCCATGACTACATCTGGTTTAATCCCCCAGGATTCCCATAATTTGTATAGAGCGTATTCGATGGCAAATAAAGCTGGTTGGGTATAATTTGTTTGGTTGATGATACCACTATCTAAGTCATCTGTTTGAGGATAGATAATTTCTCGTAGAGGATATTCTAACTCCTCACCCAAAATGGAGTTGCATTCGTCTATGGTTTGACGGAATACGGATTGTGTTTCATAAAGCTGGAGGCCCATGTTGATATATTGGGAACCTTGACCTGTGAAGAGGAAGGCTATTTTGGGGGGAGTGTTATGATTAGGTAGTTTACCGGAAAATACTCCTGTTGTTGTGTTAGGTTGAGGTTGTTGTAGTTGAAGTAGTTTTTCGGTTAATTGTGGTGTGTTTTCTGCGAGTATGGCCAGGCGATGTTGGAAGTGGGAACGTCCTGTGTTAGCTGTGTAACATACATCTGCTAGTTCTAATTCTGGATGAGTTTGTAGATGTTTTTGATAATGAGTTACTAATTCTTTTAGGGCTGTTTCTGTTTTGGCTGACAGTGTTAAAAGCTGATGCGACCGATCTTGTAAATCATTACTTTGGAGTTTAGAGTTTGAAGCTCGGACTTGAATAGGTGGTTCTTCCAAAATAATATGAGAATTAGTACCAGACATTCCAAAGGAACTTACCCCGGCAATCCTTGGTTTCTCAGAACGAGGCCAGGCCATGAGTGAAGTAGGAACAAGTAGAGGATTTTCATCCCATGCTATGTATGGACTAGGCTTAGAAAAGTGCAAATGAGGTGGGATTTCTTCATTATCCAATGATAACACTACTTTCATCAAACCCATTATTCCTGCTGCTGATTCTGAGTGACCAAAGTTACTTTTTACAGAACCAATCACCAAAGGATTTGACTGAGAACGATTAGGACATAAGACTGATGTCAAAGCTCCTACCTCAATAGGGTCTCCCAGAGATGTGCCAGTACCGTGAGCTTCTACATAGTTGACTTGAGTAGGCTCTATCTCGGCATTTTTGATAGCTTGACGAATTACTTCCTCCTGAGCCATTTGATTAGGAACAGTCAAACCATTGCTGATACCATTATGGTTTATTGCTGAACCTTTAATTACAGCCCAAATACGATCTCGATGTGCGATCGCATCCGAAAGTTTCTTCAGGGCAATCATTCCACATCCTTCACTGCGACTCATCCCATTTGCTGAAGAATCAAAACTTTTACAGCGACTATCAGGAGAAAGAACATTACCACTACAAAACATCATTGTTGTTTCTGGAAATAGGTTAAGGTTAACCCCTCCTGCAACAGCCAAATTACATTCATTGAATCTGAGACTCTGACAAGCTAAATGAATTGCGACCAGAGAAGAAGAACAGCCAGTATCAATAGCTATATTAGGACCTTGGAAACCAAGAAGAAAAGAAAGACGCCCCGAGCCAAAACACAAACCACTTCCTGTCGCATCATAGATACTAAGTTCATTTGCCTTTGGGTCTGAGATTTGTAATCTGCCATATTCTGTTTGTGTTATACCCACAAAGATTCCTGTCCGGCTATTCTCTAAATCTTCAGGAGATTGTCCACCGTGTTCTAATGCCTCCCAACTAACTTCTAATAGCAAACGGTGTTGGGGATCGATGCTGAGAGCTTCTCTGGGAGAAATACCAAAGAACTTTGGGTCAAATAGATCTATATCATTTAAAAACCCGCCCCCTCGCGTGTAAACTGTTCCAGGAACACCAGACTCGGAGGTGTAGTATTCATCAATATTCCAGCGTTCTGAAGGCACTTCTGTAATCCCATCTACTCCTTGATGTAGGAGATTCCAGAACGCTTCTGGATTGTTAGCATTTTCTGGAAAACGACAACCCATACCAATAATGGCTATTGGTTCATCTCTGTTCTGACGTTTTAGAGCGTCAAGTTCTGACTCAAGTTTGGCCAACTTTTTTGATGCCTTCTCGATCAGTTTTATATAGCGTAACTCTTCTTGATTATCCATTTATAGTACCTGCTTCATAAAATCGATATAAAACGTTATAATAAGGGACATTTTAATATTTATATCAAATCCGCTTAATTCGGTAGAAAAAATGTTCTATTTTCAACCATTATCAAATCTCCCCACACTTCCCACCCTTCCCACACTCTTTATTCCACCGATACTACCAGATTTGATACTACTTCCTGCTTTGCTGAGGCAACGCTGCGCGTTTCATGTCCCATAGCTAAACAACTGAGGCCGTCGGCGGTTACTCATCTAGAGATATTGACGGTCAAGATGACCGCATTTTCTGCTAATCTATTTCAAGTTGTTCTGCTAGTTTTCTGAGAATCTGATCCTTTTCTTCTTCCTCCATCTGGAAATCAGAAGAGGAATCTAACT
The DNA here is from genome assembly GCF_050015995.1 of Dapis brunnea BLCC-M229. NCBI lineage: Bacteria > Bacillati > Cyanobacteriota > Cyanophyceae > Oscillatoriales > Microcoleaceae > Dapis > Dapis brunnea. The sequence continues at coordinate 16,555 of NZ_JBNHEP010000209.1, forward strand.
GTTCTTCTGAATTATTTAAGTATAAATTACTAACTACCCCATCTGACTTAACTAGCACTTCTTGAACTAAATAATCTGCCAAAGCCTTTAAAGTTGGATATTTAAAAATTAAGGTGGAAGGTAAATTGCACCCCAAACTTTTTTGCAAACGACCTCTCAACTCTACAGCCATTAGAGAATCCATTCCCATATCAAAAAATCCTTGTTTGAAATCAATTTGTTGTGATGAAGTTCCCAATATCTGAGCAACCTGACGACGAACATGGGCTGTTAACAGTTCTTCTCGCTCGGTTGGTGCTGCTGCTTTTAACTGCTGCAAAAAGTCCGGTTGAGATTCCAATGAAACCTGAGTATTTTCCCTCCAATTTTCCAAGAATGGTGATTCAATCTCTTTTAGCAAGCCAGAAGACCACTGGATGGGTAGCACGCCCACTTGGGTTTGAGATTTGTTTAGTAGAAATTTCTCCAATGCTTGGAGTCCCTGCTGCATAGGAATAACACCTATACCAACTCCCTGCAATCGACTTCGATCTTGAGTGGCTAGAAGTTTTGAACTTTGTTCCCAAACTCCCCAGTTGATACTCAGTCCTGGCAATCCTATTTCCTGACGATAGTGAGCTAAACCATCCAGAAAAGCATTAGCAGCGTCATAGTTCCCTTGGCCAGGCGGATAACCTAGTAGAGAAGATGTAGAAGAGAAACATACAAAAAAGTCTAATGCTAGGTCTTTAGTCAATTGATGTAAATTCCAAGAACCTTTGACTTTTGGTGCCATGACTTTTTCAAAGCTTGACCAACTCTGGTTTTGTAGCACTCCATCCTCAAATACTCCTGCTGAATGAATTACTCCTACCAATGATGGTAAAGATTTATCTATGTTAGAGAATACCTGCATTATGGAGTTTAAATCTGACACACTGGCCTGTTCTACAACTACTTGTGCCCCAGCTTGTTCTAACTCGCTCAATTTATTTCGAGTTGTATCGTTGGGAGTACCACGGCCAATCAAGACCAAATGCTTTGCACCTCGTTCTACCATCCAATTGGCTACTAATAATCCCAAGTTTCCCAGACCTCCAGTAATTAGATAAGTACCATCTTCACGGAAACTGAGGTGCTTTTCCGTTTGAGTATAATTACTGCGTACTAGCCGAGCTACATAGCGTTTTTCCTCTCTTATAGCTACCTGATCTTCTCGATCTTCTGAACATATTTCTGACCACAATGTTGCTCCTTTTTTCTCGACACTCTGTTGAGGATCTAAATCAATCCGAACACAGTTTAGTTCGGGATGTTCTAAGGCTATTGCTTTCCCCAATCCCCACACCGAAGATTGTGCTACTCCTGATATTATTGAATGAGTTTGAGGTACTGGTTGCGCTCCTTGCGTGACTAACCATAATCGCGGTGGTTCAGATAAATTTCCTTTTATCAGTGCCTGCAAAATTGATAATGTAGTACCGCATCCTAGTTGAGATAATTTTTCTAGCTCATCACTGCTAATGTTTTTACCAACTTTTGCTTCCAAACTCCAACATTGTACTACTCCATATAACAAATTTGAGGACTGCTCTGCTATTTGAGCCACGATTCGCTCAAACTGTTCTGGGTTGTATGGGTTAATTATAAATTCTTCAGGGGCAATCTGTTGATAGTCTTCCCCAGCAAATACCAAAGTACACACTTCTCCCTGAGAACGTAGTTGAGTTGCTAAATTTTGAGAAACTCCCTCTTCATCTGCAAAAATCAACCAATGTTGTGGTTTTGATGAACTTAGTTCTGGTTGAGTTTCGTCAGCCTTGGCAATAATTACTCCCTGTTGGGATAGCAATCCTGAAAGTTCTTCCATTTCTGGTAAAGCAACCACTTCAGAAAAACCCTTTTCCCCGAGTAGTTGCTTCCACTTAGATGTAGTCAATAGAGGATAATCTGGTCGTAAATCTACATCTTGGAATTTCCACCATCCTTCTAATAGTCCAAATACTAAATCCACCAATCTCTGACGACTCGTTGCTTCCAACAATACCAATATTCCTCCTGGTGCCAACAATTTTCTGACGTGGGATAATGTTTCACTGAGGCTGGTTGTGGCATGAAGGACATTTGCAGCAATAATAATATCGTACTGATGAGATTTAAACCCTTGTGTTGTTGGATCTAGTTCAATATCCATAGTTTTGTATTCCACAAAGGGATATTCCTGAAATTTTTCGATGGCTTGAGTAGTAAATAATGTCCCAATATCGGTGAATACATATTCTGTTTGATTAGGTACTAGATAAGGTAAAATATAGCTGGTTGTACCTCCGGTTCCCGCTCCTATTTCTAATAACCTCAACCCTCGGACTTGTGATAATTGAGCGCTAGCTTTGGTAATTGCTTTTTGCACTATAGTATTCATTACCTTGGCTGTAGGAGACTCTGTATATAGTTTGGTAGCAATGCTTAAATCTCCTTCAGGGAATATCAGTTGTACTGGATCTATTGTTCCTCGCAATACCTCACTTAATTGAGTAGCACAACGTTTCAGAATATTGAGTTCGGCATTTGCATATGGATATTGATTGAGTAGTCTCTGGCTTGTTTCATTTGGGTTTACTTTCTCTAAGGGTTGTTGTACTTGCCACTGATGTTGGTTTTGTTGTATAATTCCTTCTTCTGCCAACATTTGGAGTATCCGATTAAACAGTCGTACTTGGCTAGATACTACTCCTAATCTTTGAACTGCTGATTCTGTAGAAAAGACTTCTCCTGAATTGTATGGCCATTTCATTTCCAGCAATGCTTGCACCACATATTCCAAACTTAACTTTTCTAGGCAATCTGGGATTTCCCTGTAGCTATCTAAATCTTCCTGAGCCACTAATTCTCTAATTGTAGGCTCTAGTTCCTGCTTAATTTGTACTGGTGTTAGTAAGTATTCTAGTGGGATATTTTTACCAAAACGAGCTTTCGTTTTCCATTCCACTTCATACAACCAATTATCTACAGACTCGAATTCATTTCGGAGTAAGGTTTTAGCTGTAATCTGTTTTAATTGTAAACCTTCTATCGTCGCAACAGTTTGTCCATCACTTCTTAACAAAGTGAGCTTACCAGTTAAAGTCTCTCGACTCTCCTTAGAAAACTCATTTATTGAGCCAATAACCCAAAGATTAATTCCCGGATGGTTATATACTGTCAACTTTTCTATCCCAACTAACAGATAGCTAGATTTGGCATTATTTTTCTCTACAGCAGCACCTATGATTTGAAAACAAGCATCTAATAATGCAGGATGGAATTGATAATCTAAAGCTTCTTCAACTAACTCCTGGGGTAACTGAATTTGACCTAAAGCTTGATTCGAGCCACGCCACAATTTTTGAATACCTTGGAAGTTAGGACCAAAGCTAAGTCCTTGTTGTTTGAGTTGTTGGTAGTACTCTTTGACATCTATTTGTTGAGTACATTTTGCCTTATAGGCTTCCAAATCTACAGTAGGAGCACCATGATTAATTTTTAGTTGTTTAATTTTACCCTGGGCATGAAGTATCCAATAAGGTTGAGGTTCATTTGCCTCTGTTTGCTGACTAAAAATTTGGAATTCGTAAGCTTTGTGTTCTAGTGGCTTGAGAATAGTTTGAACTGTTTCTAGTCCTTCATCAGATAAAATTAACGATTGCTCAAAAACTATATCTTCCAGGGCTAATTGATAGGATTTAGATACATTCAAGGCTGCTGCTAGAGACATCTCTAAGTAACCAGCACCAGGCATTATCACTTTTTCAAAAACTTGATGATCCTTTAAATAACGAGGTTGGGAAGTATTTATTTGTGATTCAAAACGATGTTGCTCCTCTAAACCTGCCAAATATAACTTTTTACCTAAGAGGGGATGTAGGTTTTCACTTTCTGATAAATATTGTTGTTTTTGCCCATTAGTGACATTAGTATTGTTTGTCTCTATCCAATATCTTTGTTTTTGGAACGGATATGTCGGTAATACAGTCTTTTGACAATTATCATCCCTACTTATACCTAACCAATCTACTTTGACTCCCTCTACATACAACTGTCCTAAACTGGAGAGCATTTGTTGCCACTCCTGAACTCCCGGACGCATTGAAGGTAACCATAGCCTTCTATTTTCGTTTAAACACTGCCGCCCCATGCCCAACAAAATTGGTTTTGGTCCAACTTCTAAGAACATTTCATATCCAAGTTTATCTAGCGCCTCCATACCTTTTGCAAACTCTACCGGTTGGCATATATGCTCCACCCAGTATTTAGCTGTTGCTATATTCGCTGAAGCTAGGGTTCCTGTAACATTGGATATTAATGGAATTTGAGGCTCATTGTAAGTTACTTGATTGGCTATGGTTTCAAAAGATGGCAAGATTGGTTCCATCAATGGTGAATGAAAGGCATGGGATACTTGGAGAAATTTAGTTTTAAATTTACGAGATTCTAGGGTACTTATGATTTCTTCAATAGCTTCAGTGGCTCCCGAAATTACTACACTTTCCAGTCCATTGATAGCAGCTAGAGAAACTTTGCCTTTATACATATTAACTAGAGGACTTACCTCATCCTTCGATGCCATAACTGCAACCATTTTCCCAGAGGAACTTAACTGTTGCATCAACCTTCCTCTAGTCGCAATTAGTTTCAGACCATCTGTTAAACTGAAAATCCCTGCTACAGTTGCAGCTACATATTCTCCCACACTGTGACCCATCACTACATCGGGTACAATCCCCCACGATTGCCATAACCGTGCTAAAGCATATTCTATGGCAAATATAGCTGGTTGAGCATAAACAGTTCGATCTAGTCGAGATGAATCATAATTATTTGTAGTTTCAGGATATAGAACCTCTAGTAAAGAATGTTCTAACTCATTATGGAGAATGTCGTTGCATTCATCCATAACATTACGGAAAACTGATGAATTTTCATACAGCTCTCGTCCCATGTTCTGATACTGAGAGCCTTGGCCTGTGAATAAGAATGCCACTTTTGAGGAATTACTCTCCTCAGACAGTTGGCTAGAAAACAGTCCTACAACTTTTTCTTTTGCTTGATGCAGATCCAGTTTTTTCCTTAATTCCTTTTTACTAGAGGCAATAACTGCTAGTCTGCGATCGAAGTGAGTCCTTCCCCTATTCGCGGTGTAACATATATCTGCTAAATTGTTATTACTGTCTTCTTGAAGATAATTTTGATACCCAATAATTAATTCATCAAGAGCCGTTTCCGTTTTAGCTGACAGAGTTAATAGATGATTTATATCATTATCTCTTTTAATTTTTGACGTTTCGGCTTGAATTTGGGGTGCTTCTTCTATAACTATATGAGCATTAGTTCCACTCATACCAAAAGAACTAACTGCTGCTCGCCTTGGTTGGCCTTTTATAACTTCCCAATCTTTGAATTCTGTGTTGACATAAAATGGACTATTCTCAAAGTCAATCTGTGGGTTAGGTTGATTAAAATGTAGTGAAGGAACAAGTTTTTGATTTTTTAAACACAAAACTGTTTTAATTACGCTAGCAACTCCAGCAGACCATATTGTATGACCAATATTAGTTTTTACGGAACCAATTGCACAAAACTTTTTCTTGTTTGTCCACTTAGAAAATGTTTCTGTTAAAGCAGAAACTTCTATTGGATCTCCTAATGGTGTTGCAGTACCATGAGCTTCTACATAGCCGATAGTTTCTGGATTAATCCCAAATTTATCATAAATCATCTCTTCTAAGTATATTTGAGATTGGCTACTAGGAGCGCTAATTCCATTAGTATTACCATCATAATTGATTCCTGTTCCTTTAATGACTCCATATATATGATCTTTGTCTTGAATTGCTTGATCGTACCTTTTTAATAACAGAACACCACAACCTTCACTCCACACCGTACCGGATGCCGAAGCATCAAAAGTTTTACAACGCCCTTCAGGAGATATCATTTGAAACTGACTCGACACTATCTGGCCGTATGCTGTAGGCATAATAACAATCCCTCCAGCTAGTGCCATTTCACTCTCTCCCCGTTGAATGCTTTCACAGGCTTGATGAATGGCTACTAATGAAGATGAGCAAGCAGTATCTACTACTACTACAGGACCTTTAAAGTCAAGAAAATATGCTATTCTTGCTGCTATGATTGAGACAAGATTTCCTGTCAGTGCCAGTCTATTAGTATCTAATTTTGAAATCGATAATAACTTAGCATAATCACTGTTTGATGCTCCTACAAATACTCCACACTGCTTACCCTTGAGAGAATCTGGAGCATATCCAGCATCTTCTATGGCATGGTAAGCTTCTTCTAAAAATATTCTTTGTTGAGGATCGATAAACGGAACTTCTCCGGGAGTAATTTGAAAGAATAAAGGGTCAAATTTATCAATTTCATCTAAAAAACCTGCGTACTTTGAATAGGAAGTACCTGAATGTTCTGGATCTGGATGATACCAATTGTTTTCTTCCCATCTTCCAGAGGGAACTTCTGTGATGCTATCTACTCCGTTCTTTAAATTTTCCCAAAAATCTTTCCAGTTTTTTGCACCTGGATATCGACATGATATTCCAACGATCGCTATATCTGCATTCTTGACTGAGGTAAAATCTTCAATCTCTTTTTTATGCTCTGATTCAGGTACTTCTAATAAAATGTTTCTTGCATTTTCTAAAGATATTTTCCCTGAACTTAATTGAGACAATATATCTTCTGAATTATTTGTATTGATGGTGTTGATTTGAGTATAATCTGTTTTTTGATTTTGTTTGTTTTCTTGTCCTTCCTCTCCAATAATTCCTAAAAATAATTTCTTAGCATCATCTAAAGAAACTTCACCCGATTGTAATTCATTTAGTAGATATTCTTGTATATTATCCTGTTCTTGATTTTGTAAATAACTACCTATCTTATCTCGCTGAATACCAATATTTTTTTGGTTATAATTAGCATCTATCTTATTCGCAACTTCTGGTTGATGAAAAGTTATTTCGTGCATTTGTAATTCTTTTGTTTCCACAAAAGGTACTTTTTCTCTAATTTCTGAAGTTAAATGTTTTTTTAATGTTACTAGAGATAATCTGGAGTTTTTGGCTATTTCATTTGCACATTTTTTTGCATATTTTAGTACCTCTTCTCTTGATAAAACTGGAAAAGAAATACCCCTTTTTGCTAATTCTTCCCCACGATAATTTCGGGCATTGTACATCATTTCCTGACCTAATGGAGAGCCTAATTTTTCAGGTATAATTAACGTACATCCCAGACCAGGTGTAAAACCATACTTCATAAAATTAGTTGTATAAATACTTTCAGTACTTAATACAACAAAATCTGCATATAATCCTAAAACAAAACCACCCCCAATACCATGACCTTGCATCGCTGAGATTACTGGTATTTTGCATTCTAGTGGCAGCTTAAAAAAGTCTAAATCATTAAATTTAATTTCTCGTCTATGAATTCTAATTAACTCTTCTTTTGTTCCTCCTGAACAAAAATAATTTCCATAGCCAGTCAAAATTACTACCTTATAGTTATTGTTTTGATTGACTCTACCAAAACATTTCTTGAGACCTTCAATTAATCCAGGGGAAAAGGTGTTACCATGCTCTTCATCTTTCATCACAATTTGGACAATATCATTATCCAATTCTATTAGTTGTACTACCTCTGTGTTGCTCTTAATCGAATCTCGGCCAAAATTTAAGTTTGTCATAAAAATACCCCATCTCTTATAAATTTTATTATCAAATTGTTTAACTTTTTTCCAGTATTAAAAAATAATAACCTTAACAGTATTTTTAATGTTTATACCCATTCATACTCACGATGAAACTCTTTTATTTTTTTCAACACTAATCGATTTTTGTTTTCGATTTGTTTCCATACTCCGGGGAACATTTGATAGTCTAGAGTAACATTTCTAGTTCCAAAACTAACTAAACTACTGTAATCAAGTAAATGTTCATATTCTTCAAAACTTAAAGAATAGCGATCACCTAACTGTGTTGAAATCCCTTGTTGAGCTTGAATCTGCTTTCCTTCTGGAGTAACAATCCCACTATAAAATTCTGAACAACAACCAGATCCATAAGAAAACAGACCAATACGTTGTGGTTGGATGAACTCACCATGATCGATAGTACTAGCCAGGGATAAAAGCACTGTAGCTCCCATAATGTTACCCACTTGTTGACAATACACTAACCCAGGCATTACCCTTCTCTGAAAATCCTCTTCAATCTCTATTGGTTGAGACTTTTTAAATTTACGCATCATATTTCTATGAGCACCCTTCACCATACCACCAAAAGGTGTATGAAAGCTCAAGTAATTAAAAGTTTTCTCATAGTCCACTCCTTCTACTCTATCTTTATATTTCAGGTAAGCATTTTCACAACAATCTAGGTAAGAAAGCAATGATAGTTCTGCATCTCCTGCTTCCGAATCTGGATTTGGTCTACAAGTATCCATTACTTCATAACCATAGTAACCATTGCATCCTATATCTGCTTGGAAAATGTAAGGAGTATCACTAACTAGAAATGCTACTGCGCCAGCGCCACTACTCGGTTCAGCAAAAGACCAATCTTCACTTAGAGCTGCTCCTCCTTCTGCAACTGAAAACCGAGATATGTCAGTTCCTATTACTAAAGCTTTAGCTCCTGGAGATGTTTGGGACAAAATAAAGTTCAATGCCATCTGAAAGCCTGCTGTACCTGAATAGCAAGCTTGCTTCAGTTCAAACATACGACAGTTGCGATTCAGCTCTAAATAATCATGGATATAGGTGCTTATAGATTTACCAAAGTCAATACCAGATTCGCTACAAGTAATCACCATTTCTATGCTTTGTTTGTCAATATCGCTCAAATTATCGATAATTGGCTTGGCTGCATTAACTGCATAAGAAACTGGATCTTCATAAGGCATAGCAACCGTCTTCTCTTTCATCATTAGATTGTCGAAGCGAGTCATGTCTAATTGACGTGCCTCTGCTAACATTCGTACATCTAATTTTGCTGCTCCTCCATATACACTTATTGCTTCAATCCCAACTTGTTCCATGGCTTTACTCCTCTTTAATTAATAAAGCTGTATGATTAACAGCATAAGTATTTTTCAGGGCTTCCGAATAAGCGATCGTCATAGTTGTCGCCGATCGCTTTTTTTTACTTGTTGTGAGTGGACTTAGACATACACAACATCTTGAATCTTCTAAATTACTTCTTGAGTTTGGCATTCAATGTAGCTACCAAAATACTCTCTTTGAAGTAAGGATATAAATCTTTTTTTTCTGACAACGCAGAAAGATTTTTTTATTCAGAGTTTTTAGCTTTTTGTTTTAATTTGTTAATCATTTGATTTGCTATTTTAATAGGTAACTCTTTCTTAGCTACTCGATCTAGTATTGAGTTGAACTCTTCCATCCAGTTTTCTTGTGAATCTACCTGGGATTCCTGGTACACAGATAAAGATGGCAAAACTTTATCCTTTTCCCTTTCTTTTCCTTCTAATAATCTTTCTGGTTGCTCACTAACAAGTCCTAAACTTGTATCAGAAATTTCCTGAGCTATATATTCTGCGAATTCTAATAAAGTTGTATGATTATCCAACTTAGTTGCCTTGATATCTAAACCATAATTTTGATTAATAGTATTAATCCATTCAACTCCCAGGATTGAATCTAAACCCAAGTCTATAAACTTCTTATCTTCTACTATTTTGCTAAGGTCTACATACAAAACATCAGCTAATTGTTGTTTGAGAGTTTCTTTGATTTGTGATAAGTTTAACTGAGTATTTAGTTTTTTTCCAGGAAATGCAGGTGTTTTTTCCTGACTTGACAATACTTGAGCTATATATTCTGCGAATTCTAATAAAGTCGGATAATCATACAACTTAGTTGCCTTAATATCCAAACCATAATTTTGATTAATAGTATTAATCCATTCAACTCCCAAGATTGAATCTAAACCCAAGTCTATAAACTTCTTATCTTCTACTATTTTGCTAAGGTCTACATACAAAACATCAGCTAATTGTTGTTTGAGAGTTTCTTTGATTTGTGATAAGTTTAACTGAGTATTTAGTTTTTTTCCAGGAAATGCAGGTGTTTTTTCCTGACTTGACAATACTTGAGCTATATATTCTGCGAATTCTAATAAAGTCGGATAATCATACAACTTAGTTGCCTTAATATCCAAACCATAATTTTGATTAATAGTATTAATCCATTCAACTCCCAAGATTGAATCTAAACCCAAGTCTATAAACTTCTTATCTTCTGCTATTTTGCTAATATCTACATACAAAGCATCAGCTAATTGTTGTTTGAGAGTATCTTTAATTCGATCAAAATTGACATCTTTTCTAATTGCTGACAATTCAAAATTTGCAGCATCTACTGGTGGTTGAACATTAATTTTTTCTTCTGTAGATTTAACTGTTAATTGCAGCAATTCTCTTTTTGGTCTTTCCTTCCGTAAAAATGCTTTAGGTACAGAAGCCAAATCCAGATTTGACAATCGGATTTTTACTCTTTCTGATCTTTTTCTATTCGTTTGTATTTGTCTTTCTTCTTGTGTTTCTTGTCGAATAGATGCTCTACTTTGTTTGTGCTTTTGAATACCTGTTATCCAATAACGCTCTCGTTGCCAAGGATATGTTGGCAATACTACTTTTTGACGAGGATAATATTTATCAAATCCTAACCAATCTACATTTATTCCTTGCACATATAGCTGTGCCAAACTTTGTAATATTTGTAGCCAGTCTTGTTTTCCTGGACGCAGACTCGGCAACCAGAATTTCTTACCTTTTGTTCCTAGTAAACACTCTCGCCCCATTCCTAGTAAAATAGGTTTAGGTCCTACTTCTAAGAATATTTCATAGCCTAGTTTATTCAACGTATCCATACCTTGAACAAATCTTACAGGTTGACGTACATGATTTACCCAATATTGAGCTGTAGTCATACTATCGTCTGCTTTCATTCCGGTAACATTAGATATTACTGGTATCGTTGGTTGATTGTAGGTGAGTCGATTAGCTACTTCTTCAAAAGAAGCTAACATTGGTTCCATTAACGGTGAATGGAAAGCATGAGATACCTGTAGTTGCTTCGTTTTAATTTCTGCTGATTCTAGGCTACTGACAATAGCCTTTAGCTCTTCTAAGTTTCCTGAAATAACTGTACTTTCCGGCCCATTTATTGCTGCAATAGCTATTTCTTTGTAGGAAGCTAGGAATGTTCTCACTTTCGATTCTGAAGCCATCACAGAAACCATTCCTCCACCAGCAGGTAATTTTTGCATTAACCTACCTCTAGCTGCTATCAGTTTCAAAGCATCCTCAAGACTGAATACTCCTGCAACACAAGCCGCTACATATTCTCCCACGCTATGGCCCATTACAATATCTGGCGTTATGCCCCAAGACTCCCATAACTTGGTTAAAGCATATTCTATAGCAAATAGAGCTGGTTGAGTGTAAGCAGTTTGGTCTAGTAGGGATGAAGTAGAGTCAGATGTATTATAGATAACCCCATTAGGTGTTGATAGCCAAGCTCCTACTAGAAGATATTCTAACTCCTCTCGTAAGAAAGTATCGCATCGATCGATAACTTCTCGGAATACAGGTGCTTGCTCATACAGCGTCCTTGCCATATCCACATACTGGGAACCTTGGCCAGTGAATAAAAATGCAATTTTAGGTGCAGTTATATTGTTAGGAACTTCTCCTGAGAATATTCCAGGTACTTTCTGTCCTTGTTTGTAATTTAGTAATTGTGTAGCTAATTCTTCCTGGTTAGAAGTGACAACTGCTACTCTGTGGTTAAAGTGCGTACGCCCTGTATTAGCTGTATAGCAAATATCTCCTATTGTTAATTCTGGATGAGCTTCAATATGATTTTTATAGCTACTTACTAATTCTGACATAGCTGTTTGCGTTGTAGCCGATAAAGTTAATAGATTAAGCGAACGTTCTAACTCCTCTTCTGAATCCAGATTTTTTACTTGTATTGGTGCTTCTTCTAAAATTACATGAGCATTTGTTCCACTCATTCCAAACCCACTAATTGCAGCCAAACGAGATTTGTCTCTTTTCTCCCAAGGTAATAATTTTGTCAAAACCTTAACTGGCATTTCTTCCCACTCAATTTTGGGATTAGGCTCATTAAAGTGTAGATTTTTGGGAATCTCTTGATTATAAAGTGCCAGCACAGTCTTGATCAATCCGGCTACTCCTGCTGCTGCTTCCAAGTGCCCTATATTACTTTTAACTGCTCCTAATAGCAGTGCATTTTCCTTACTTCTTCCTTGACAATAAACCTGATTGAGGGCTCTTACCTCTAGAGGATCTCCTAAAGATGTCCCTGTACCATGACACTCTACATAGTCAATATCTAATGGATCTACCTTAGCATTGTCTAATGCTTGAAGAATTAGCTTTTTCTGAGCCTGTTGATTGGGAACAGTCAGTCCACTACTTGGTCCATCATGGTTAACTGCTGAACTCTTAACAACTGCTAAAATTCTGTCTCCATCTACTAGAGCATCTTGAAGACGTTTTAGTACAACCATTCCACAACCTTCTCCCCTAGCATAACCATTAGCACTAGCATCAAAGGTTTTACAGAGACTATCCGGTGATAGGGCTCCACCTTGACAAAGTGCATGAGTAGTATTGGGATGAAGCATCAAATTCACCCCTCCTACCAAGGCTAGATTAGATTCTCTAGAACGCAAACTTTGACAAGCTAAATGTAATGTCACTAAAGATGAGGAACAGGATGTGTCTAGACATAAAGTAGGTCCTTGTAACCCCAACAAGTATGCAATCCTACCTGCTGAGATACTTATAACAGTGCCCGTTGTTAAATAAAAATCAGCTAAGTTTTCGGGTAATGACTTTGCAGCGGTTATTCCATAGTCATTATACATCTGACCAACGTATACCCCAGTGTTAGTATTTTTTAAACTCTTGGGTGATATGCCTGCATTTTCCAATGCTTCCCAAGTAACTTCTAAAAGCAGTCGCTGGGAAGGCTCCATTTTAGCAGCTTCGGCCCCTGAAATTCCAAAAAAATCTGGTTCAAATTGATCTATTGGTTGTTCGAGAAAATAACCTTGACGAACATACATTTTACCAGGCACATTAGGGTTGGGATCGTAGTAGAAATCAATATCCCATCGGTCTTGAGGTATTTCTGTCCTAACATCCTTTCCTTGTTTGAGTAATTCCCAGTAAGATTCAACACTATCAACACCCCCTGGAAAACGACAGCCAATTCCAATAATAGCTATTGGCTCACTGCTTTCTGATAACTTTAATTCGACAGAAGGTGGAGATATAGTGGCATCCGGTATCTCAGATTCCACTTTTGTACTGTCTAATGATGGAATTATATTTTCTTCCAGATAATAAGCTAGTGCCTGAATATTCGGGTACTCAAAAGCTAGAGTTGATGGCAGGGAAAAGTCTAAGCTGGTTTGTAACTTATTCCTCAACTCCATAGAAGTTAGAGAATCCATTCCTAAGTCAAAAAAGCCAGTTTCTAATGAAATTGATTCTATATCGTTGATTCCTAAAACAAGAGCTACTTGGCGACGGAGATAAACTACCAATAGGGAGAAACGTTCTTTGGGTGATGTCGCCTGTAATTTCAAGATAAATTCAGACTTAGATGTTTCATAAACTGTGGCAAATTTTTCCTGCCAATCGGCTAAAAATTTCCATTTAGCCACTCTTTCTTGCCACATCGACCAATCAATAGGTACTACCCCTACTGCTGCTACATCCGATCTAGTCTCAGAGCTTACCTTCCCACTCATTAATACTTCTAGAGATTCCAATAGCTGATTCGGAGATATTGAACCCATTCCTTTCTGCTGTAACCTAACATCTATACCTCCTTCAGCAGCCATTCCCACTTGAGAAATAGCACTCCAATGAATACTCAATCCTGGCAACCCTAGAGTACGACGATAATTTGCCAAACCATCTAGAAACCCATTAGCAGCAGCATAATTTATCTGCCCAGGATTACCAAACAAAGATGTTACAGAGGAAAACAGGACAAAAAATTCTAATGGCAAGTTTTTAGTCAGTTCATGCAAATGCCAAGCACCTTGGACTTTCGGAGCCATAACTTTCTCAAAGCTTGACCAACTCTGGTTTTGTATCATTCCATCCGACAATACCCCAGCCAAATGAATCACTCCTGCTAGTGGAAAGGAAGAATTATCGAACTTTGATAGCAACCCTGCCATAGACTGCTTATCTGATACATCAGCTTTTTCTACCATCACTGATGTTCCTTCTGTTTCTAATTCTTTTATTGTCTTCAAAATAGCTTCAGTTGGCGAACTACGTCCTATCAAAACTAAATGTTTTGCTCCTTTAGATACCAGCCAACGGGCTATCAATAAACCTAAACCTCCCATACCTCCAGTAATCAAATATGAAGCGTCTTGACGTAAACTTAGAGACTTTTGAGTGGAAGTATCAGTATCTTGTTTAGGTTGCCAATGATTACTAGCCACCAATCGAGCTACATAACGACTATCTCCTCGCCATGCTACCTGGTCTTCTTTATCATCTAAGCAGACTTCATTAAATAGTGTATTAGCTCGATTCTCTATGGTTTCCTGTGGATCTAAATCAATGCAGGCACAGTTCAGCTCTGGGTGTTCTAAACTAATTACTTTGCCCATTCCCCATACCGAAGATAGGGCGACTCCTGGTATAACAGGATGACTTGCAGGTACGAGTTGAGCACCGGAAGTAACTAACCATAACCGGGGTATTTGAGACAGGGAGCCTTTCAATAATGTTTGTAATAACAATAATGTACTCTCACACCCCAGTCGAGATAACTCTTCTATTTTTTCCTCGTCTCTGACTTCAGTAGTCCAACATTGCACAACTCCATCTATAGATTGCGCTTTTGCTGATATAGTTGTTATCAGTTGCTCAAAGTCTGAAAGCTTCTCGGGGTTAATTGTAAATTCTTCTGGAGAAATTTGCTGATATTTCTCACCCGCAAATATTAATATACAAACATCTCCTACTGATTGAAATTTGCTGACTAACTGTTGAGCAATTCCTGGTTTGTCTGCTAGTATCAACCAATTCTTCGGTGTTGGTTCTTTTGGTGGTAACTCATCTAAAGGACCTTGATTTCTCCATTCCACCTCATACAGCCAGTTGGCGATTGATTTCTCTTGACTTCCTAGTAGAGTTTCTGGACTACCTTGTTTCAATCGAAGACCAAAGATTTCAGCAATGATTTCTCCTGACTCACTGCTTAGGGTAACATTTGCTTTCCAAATGCCGGAATGTTCTTTACTAGACAAGTTTTCTAGGCTTTCGACTGAGGCATATGCCCATAGAGAAAGCCCTGATGTACTGTATGTTTGAAATCTATCTATTCCTACTGGCAAATAAGTTCGATCCCCATTTGTACTTTCTGGAAGTGCATTGAAAATTACCTGTAAAGCTGAATCCAGTAGTGCGGGGTGTATGTTATACTCAGTTATTTCTGCTGCTATTTCTTTGGGCAAGGAAACCTTAGCAATTGTTTCTCCTTCACCCTTCCACAATTGTTGAATTCCTTGAAAACTACTCCCATAGTTAATACCTAGTTGTTGAAATTTTTGATAATATTCTTTGATTTCTATGGTTTGAGTGCATTTCAGTAAGTGTTTTTCTCTGTCAAAATTTGCTATAGTATAATCATTTCCTACAGGCTGTATTTCTGCCGTCGCATGGAGTATCCACTGTCTTTCGTCTAGCTTTTCCTGTTGAGTAGTAGTAAATAATTGAAATTGATAGGTTTGGTTATCTAAGGGTTTCAATATAGTTTGAACTATTTTCCATTCCTCTTCTGGTAACACTAACCCCCGCTCAATGCTCAAATTTTTCACTGCTAAATGAGGTGTATTATATTGGTTCTTCCCTGCTTCCAGAGCTATTTCTAAGTAGGCTGTTGTTGGAAATAAAGCTGTTCCAAATACTTGATGGTGACTGAGGTAAGCTGGATTTTCTGCTTCTATGAAAGATTCAAAAATTTGTTGTTTACCTGCAATATTAATTTTTTTACCTAATAAAGGGTGAATATTTTTGAATTGTTGGCGATCGCCTAACACATCTTTGCTGTCTTGGCTTGTCTCTACCCAATATCGTTGCCTCTCAAACGGATATGTTGGCAATGCTACTTTTTGAGGGTTATGATTATTTTGCAATCCTAGCCAATTTACTTTAGCTCCCTGCACATACAATTTCCCTAAACTCAATAACATTTGTTGCCATTCATTAATACCAGGACGTAATGATGGTAAGCATACCCCTACATCCTCTGGCAAACACCCTCGCCCCATTCCTAATAATATTGGTTTGGGTCCAATTTCTAGGAAGATTTCGTACCCTTTCTCATGTAAAGTCTCCATACTCTGGGCGAACTTCACTGGTTGTCGCACATGATTTACCCAATATTTAGCAGTAGTTATTTCTGCACCTACTTTTTGACCGCTAACATTAGAGATCAGTGGTATCCTTGGTTGATTGTAGGTTACTTGTTTGGCTACTGCTTCAAACTCGGCCAACATTGGTTCCATTAATGGTGAATGGAAAGCATGGGACACTTGTAATTCCTTGGTTTTGATTCCGGCTGATTCGAGGCTAGAGACAACAGCTCTTACCCCTTCTGAGTTTCCCGAAATTACTGTACTTTCTGGTCCATTTATTGCTGCTATTGCTATTTCTTTGTGAGGTTCTAGGAAACTCCTCACTTTTGAATGTGATGCCATTACAGATACCATCTCTCCACCAGCAGGTAATTGCTGCATCAACCTGCCTCTAGCTGCTATCAGTTTCAGACCTTCTTCGAGACTGAAAACTCCGGCCACACAAGCTGCTACATATTCTCCTACGCTGTGACCCATTACTACATTAGGCTTAATTCCCCAAGATTCCCATAATTTACATAGGGCATATTCTATGGCAAATAGAGCTGGTTGAGTATAAGCTGTTTGGTTTAGTAGAGATGAGTCTTGAGCCTCTGTATATAGAACATCTAATAGAGAACATTCTATTTGAGAACTTAGTATCGCGTCACACCTGTCCAACACTTCACGGAATACAGGTTGTGTTTGATACAGTTGTTTTCCCATATTCACATATTGGGAACCTTGACCTGTGAATAGGAATGCTATTTTTGGTTTTCTTATGCGTTCGGGGAGTTTCCCTGTAAAGACTCCCACTGTTGCTTCCCCAGCTTGATATTCCTTAAGTTTTTCTGTTAATTCCTGTTTGTTAGAGGCGATCGCTGCTAGTCGATGGTTAAAATGGACTCGCCCAGAATTAACAGTGTAACAAATATCTGCTAACTCTGATTCTAAATTAGTGTTTAAATATTTTTGATAACGATTGACCAACTCCGAAAGAGCTGTTTCTGTTTTAGCTGAAAGTGTTAATATATGAACTGAAGGTTCCTTATCCTTTCTTCTTTCTTCCTTCTTATTTATTCCTTCCTCAAGAACTACATGAGCATTTGTTCCACCAAAACCAAAGCTACTCAACCCTGCCCTAAGTGGATAAGGTTTTCCTTCCCTATCAATTTTTACTTCCCAAGATTGAAGCTTGTCCACTACAAAAAACGGACCTTCTTGTAATTCAATATCAGGATTAATCTGATGATAATTTAATGAAGATGGAAGAGTTGCATACTTCATGCACAGCAAAACTTTGATTAGTCCAGCCAATCCTGCTGCTCCTTCCAAATGACCAATGTTTGTTTTAACTGAGGCCAAACCACAACTATTAGCAGGCAACTTCCCACTCGAACTCAGCCGTTTAAACGCTTCATTTAAAGCCTCGACTTCAATTGGGTCTCCTAGTGATGTACCCGTACCATGTGCTTCAACATAACCTACTGACTCTATATCAATATTAGCTTCTCTATATGCCTGTTCCAACAATTCTGCCTGAGCTTGGGGATTTGGTGCAGTAAAAGAGCTGGCTTGTCCTCCATGATTCACTGCTACACTACGAACAACCCCATAAATAGAATCACCATCCGTCAATGCTTTTTGATAATCTTTAATTACAACTACTGCCCCTCCTTCTCCCCTGACAAACCCATTCGCACCTGCATCAAACACCCTGCAGACTCCATCGGGAGATAACATACCTGCGGCACTATAAACTTGGCTATTCACAGGAGAGCAAATTAAATTCACACCTCCTACCAACGCTGTTTGACACTGCCCACGACGTATTGCATTTACTGCTTCATACATGGCTACCAAAGAGCTGGAACAAGCCGTATCAACCGTCAAACTAGGGCCATGAAAATCATAAAAATAGGAAAGGCGATTGGCAAAAGTTGCTGGAGCTGTACCAGTAGCAATTTGAGCTATTTCGGCTGTATTTAAACCTTTTTCTAATAAACTTCTGTAGTCGTAGTGACAAACTCCTACATAAACCCCTACTGATTTACCCTTTAATGTATCGCTTGCATATCCTGCATCTTCCATTGCTTCCCAGGACAATTCTAACAACAACCTTTGCTGTGGGTCTATTAACTGCGCTTCCTTGGAAGTAATCCTAAAAAAGGATGGGTCAAACAAATCTATATCTGTTAAAAAACCACCACGTTGAATAGATAAATCTGTTTCCGAGCTCAAAGAGTTAAATAGATTTCCCCAACGCTTTGAAGGAAGATTCTGCATTGAGTCCCGACCTTCCTTAAGTAGCTGCCAAAATTCTTCTTTAGTATCTGCTCCAGGAAAACGGCAAGATACACCTACAATTGCTATTCTTGCTAGTGAACCACCCTGATTAGAATTCATTCAAATTTTACCTCCTGTTGTGAAAACGTTGTTTTTTTTTCAGTCCTAGTCCTACTAACTCAAATTAATATCTTCCCGTTCCGAGAGATACTCTGTTACTGCTATTAAAGTTTTGTAACTAAAAAAGAAGGTAGACTTTAACTTAATTCCAAACTTTCTTTCTAGTAAAGCACGAAACTCTAACAATTCCAGTGAGTCCATTCCTGATTCCATTAGTGGTGTGTCAGCAGACAAGCTCTCCATACGTTCAACACCCAGTAGAGATTTTAATAATTTTCGACATTCCTGTTCAAGAATTTCTAATTTGGATGAACTTTCCGATGCAGTGATACTAGGAGAATCAATTTTTGTTTGACCATGTTTTCCATTTTCTGTCAAGTTTTGTTGAATTTCTTCATAAAATGTTGTTACCTGCACTTGATGTTTTCGAGCAAATATCACAGACTCTCTCGTCTTAGAAAGATGGTGCATCTCACAGGGTAATCCCAATGGTATTATTTCATCAAACCCACAATCATTAAGAACTTTTTGCCACAGTGGTATGCTCAGTAAACAACCAACTTCTAATCGGTTTTCTGGATCTTCAAATAACCAATATCCTTGCAGCAAACCTCCAAAGTATAAAAGAATATCGATTGGTTGAGTAAACTCTAGTAGTGCCAATAACCCCCCAGTATTTAATAGTGAGTTACTGTTATTTAAGGTTTGATGAATTAACTTTGTGTTATGGAGTACATTATTAGCAATTACTACATCAAAACTTTCAGTTTTTATTCCCTGAGCATTAAGAGATTTTTCTATGTCAAAGGTTTGATATTTTACCCAAGGAAACTGCTTGAATTTACTTTCACCATAACGTGTAAAAGTGCTAGATATATCAGTAAACCAGAATTCTATTTGCTCTCCATGAGCAGCTAGCTTTTCTAGTAATATTCCTGTAACACCTCCTGTCCCTGCTCCAATCTCCAAGATCCGAATAGGTTGCGCTCTATTTTCTAACAAACGTTGTTCTACTTCCCAGCAAACCCCATCTGCTAGCAACTCATTGAAGTAGTCAGCAACAGGATGTCCTAGAAATAGTCCAGCAAATAGCTCCATATCCCCATCTCTAAACACAACTTCGTTGACATCAACTTCACCGCGTAGAATCAAAGGATATTGGTCTAGACACCTTTTTACTACTATTAACCAGGGTAAATGAGCAGGATATTTTTCGGAAAAATACTGATAAAAAGCAGCAACTTCAGACGAAACATTTTGTATAGCAAAACTCTTGCATCTTGCTAATGTGGACACTCTACCTTTTTCAATTTTCAGAATACCACGCTTATGCAAAATTTGCCATAAAGCACTTAAAAGTCTATGGTAACGTGATGAGATTTTTAGCTGAGATATCAGCTCAGATTCTATATAAGTTTCACCCTCTCTGAGAAATACACCCATATCTTGAAAAACACGCAAAAGCCAACGTGCTGCAAAAGCTTCTAGCTCATATTCTGGAGCCATTAAATTACATAGCTCTAATGTAGCTAATTGGTGTAGAGCTACTTTTTCTGTGAGCTTTTCTTTTAAAACTGAGGGTTGATGCCACTTTGAGTTTTGAAAGCTTGAGATAGCTTCATGGTATTTTAACAATCCATCTATTTCTCTTATTCCTGGTTTGACTATTCCCCACTGTTCCACAAATTCCAGCAAGTCTTTTGCCAAGGTTTGCCAATTTTCTACAGTAGTCCTTACTAAAAATTCACTAATTTCCAGCACCTCAGTAGAATTTTTAGTTTCTGTTAGGATTGCAGCTACTAAATCACCTTGACATTCTAATACTAAATGTGCTGTTGGAGTTTGTTTCAATAAAACTTGAAACAATGATTCGCTCACAGGTTGATTAATCGTGGCACAATTTAACAGATTAGGTATATCCTTGACAGTTGCATACCGTATGTGATATTCTCGCTTTTCAAAATGATTAAGTGTAATTCTGGTCAATGGTAACATTTTTGGATACTTACGAAAAGCTTTTTTCCGTGAAAATAAACCAACTTCTGCTGCCAAAACTAGAAATACATCTGCATCTATTAATAGTTGACCAGAAAATGCTTGGTAAGCATCAAAGTGAAGGTTCTCAGTTTCGCTGATAAACATTGATACTACTTCTGGAGGCAAAGAATGAACTTCCAACACTATCATTCCTTGAGGAGGAATAATTTCTGCCCAGCGTTTTAAATGTTCTACAAAGCTTTGAAGTAAGGTATGGCTAGGAATTAATGCCCCTGTTCGATCCACATAAACTCCCTGATATAAAAGCTGCCTACGCTCTTCCGCTGCTTTATCATCTTCAGGGGCTATAAATGGACGGTCATGGTCTAAAAATGAACGAATATGGAGTATATTTTCTGGATCATCTATTCCATGAGCTTGTAAGTCCAATATCATCTGTTTGGGATTACCAATGTCACCTTGCTTTACCAAATGAGGAATATTTGCCAAGGTTAATGCTGTTGCTTGCAAAGATTCTAAGTTATAATCCACCCCAATCATGCACAATGGATATTTTTCTAAGACTTTTCCCCTCGCAGATTTCTTACAAATAAATTCGTAAACCTGCTTCAGAAATGTCCCATCCCCACAACCCATATCTACAACATACTTAGGTTGCTCCGAATAGGGCGATTGATTAAAAATACTCAAAATGACTTCTTCTACATCTGCAAAAAACTTTTGGTGTTGAAAACCGCTCCCTACTACATTTAATGTTCTATCAACGTGACCTTCACTTCCATGTTCATCTCGACGAAATACAGCCTGACTATCTCCAAATAAAACATCTGAAATTCTAGACAACATCGGAGTATAAGAGGCTGTTGTCCCAGTTATTAATACTCGTTCTACTAAAAATTTACCTACATCACTCAAGCACAAATTTTTTTCTACAGTGGACAGAGTAGATATTGGAGATACTTCTGGAATGCTTTTGAATTCTTCTGCCCATCCTTTACTAATAAATAGTTCTGATAGTTCTTGGCGTATAGAGGGACTTAAAGTTGAAAATAATGGCTTTTCTTTTGTCTCTACTAATAAATTTTGCTTGTGAAGTGCTAGCAAAATTGGTATAATGAGAACTCCATCTAAGAAGTCTGCTACTATTGTATCGTTGATATTCCATCCCAGTTGAGAGCTTTCTATAAAGCTTTTGAGAAGAGGAATACTTTTTTCTCCTAGTATGTAAGACTCTATAGGTAAGTTATATAATTCTATGATGTCTTCAGGAATTAAAGAGTAAACTTTGGCTTTATCTGTAAGAAAATATTCTTCTTCTTGATTTTTGGCTAGCCAACCTAGAGATTGCATCATTCTTAGTGCTACTTGCAAATGCCCTATGTTGGCATTCAGAATGTCTGCTATTTCCTGAAGAGCCATTGATTTACGATCTTGTAATAATGAAAATAATCCCTTTTTTCTACAAGCTATAGCTATCGGGATAAATACAAAACCATGTGAAAAGTTATTGATTATGTTTAACATTTGTTTGTTGTTACTGAACTAGAGTCTGATGGGGGAAGGAGGCAATGGCTAACTCAAACAACAATTCCTGTTATTTGAAGTATAATTAGGTACATCTCCAAATTTTAGACAGCGAATTAATAACTCAATTGAATATCAGAAAATTTCTCCATGTTTAGAATAACAAAGAGTTTGACAATATGATTTAGCTAAAGAATATCTTAAGGTTGTATTTTAGTCTTCAACATTAGGGCGTTAGGGCGTATCATTAATTAACTAATTACAAAACAGCTATTCTATCTCTCGTATTTGCTTAAGTGATTAGGGGCTAGTAAGCTAAGACGCATTTAAAATGCGCCTTAGCAAGTCAGAAGTTAGAAGTAATAGGAATTGTACTTTATATTAGGTACACAACAAATGAGTGGTTTAAATCCACAACAGCTTATTAGAGGATTCTGCTAGTTTTACTGAATTAATTATTTTGTTCTTCTTTCTTACTTAAGTGGGCGTTGCATATTTGTGGGATGAATTGGTGTGGGGAGTATGGAGGGCTTTGTGTCCTGGAATTATAAGTTTTAGAGCATAGGAAGTAAAAGATGAGATTTACCTTTTCTGCAAATATTCATCCCGCCCCTCAAGAACACTCTTAAGTGAGCCGATCGCTAATTTTTCCCTTCACTGCCGAGATACTAACAACCCGGGGCGAGGCTAAATAGTTTTTTCCAGTTGGATCGCCACTGCGGCCTTTAAAATTACGGTTAGTGGCATAAACACCTATCTCTTCTCGATCCAAAACTCCAATTCCTGCATTGATACAAGCTCCACAGCCGGATTTGAGAACTTTAGCCCCCGACTGTTCAAAGATATCTAAGTAACCCAATTGTAAAGCTTTTTGACGAATTTCAGCAGATGCTGGCACGATAAAAAGACTTACGCTAGGGGCCACTTTACGGCCATTTAAAACTTTTGCTGCCTCAGCTAAATCGTGAAGCTTTCCTCCTGTGCAAGAGCCAATAAAAGCCTTAGTGATAGGAACATCTTCTAACTGTCTAATGCTAACAACTCGATCTGGTTTAGGAGGACGTGCGACTTGAGGTTCTAAATTACTCAGATTAAATTTATAGACCTTTTCATATTCGGCATCTGGATCGGCGGTAATATCATCAAAATTTAACTGAGTACGATCGGATACATACTCACGAGTAACCTCATCTTGTGCAATCAAACCACATATAGCACCGCATTCTACACTCATATTAGCGAGAGTCATACGTTCATCAATGGATAGTTGCTCTAGTATGCTACCCCTAAACTCTATAACTTTACCCGTGGCTCCATTGCAACCTATCTGTCCAAGGAGAAAGAGCATAATATCCTTTGCACTAATATGTAAGGGCAAAGTACCTGATAATTCAAATACTAAAGTCGTTGGAACACGAATCCACATATCTCCCATAGCAAAAATATTGGCCATATCCGTTGTGCCTACCCCCGTAGAAAACGCACCAAAAGCCCCGTAGGTACAACTGTGGGAATCTGTTCCAGCTATCAGCATTCCGGGTCGGATAAATCCCTTTTCTGGTAGTAGAACATGACATATTCCTGCTGATTCTCCCGGAGAAATCACATCAAATAAATGACATTGTTGGTTAAGGTGAGGACAAGCATTGCTGCTCATCCTTCCTCACAGAACTGGACGTGC
>NZ_JBNHEP010000210.1:0-18558 GCF_050015995.1 Dapis brunnea BLCC-M229
TAATGAATTAATTTCTATTCTTCATGCAATCATTAAAAATACTAAAGCTCAAGATTAATTATAAATTCAAAATTCAAAATTATCAACTCTGAATTCAAAATTCAAAATTCAAAATTCTAGTGAATCCTTTTTTGATAACCAACCCACTCTTTTTCCCGCAATAAATATTTCTGCACTTTACCCGTAGCAGTCTTTGGCAACTCCATAAACTCAACCGCTTTCGGCACCTTAAACTGTGCCAAATTCTGCCGACAAAAATCAATAATTTCTGATGCTTTTACACTCTCATCCGGTTTCAAAGTCACAAAAGCTTTCGGCACTTCTCCTCGTTTCTGATCCGGGATAGCAATAACCGCCACTTCCAAAACTGCTGGATGTTTATAAATAACTCTCTCCACCTCAATAGTCGAAATATTCGTACCACTACTAATAATAATATCCTTGGCGCGATCGCGTAATTCCATATAACCATCAGGATACATCACCGCCAAATCTCCACTATGAAACCAACCACCCCGAAACGCCCACTCAGTCGCCTGTGGATCGTTAAAATATCCCTGCATCACATTATTGCCACGCATCACCACTTCTCCCATAGTTTCCCCATCAGCAGGTACATCCTGCATATCTTTGTCTACTACTCGCATCTGAGAAGAATGAATACAAGCAACTCCCTGTCTAGCTTTCAAACGAGAGCGTTCGGCAAGTGATAACTCATTCCATGGTGCTTGCCATTCACAGATAGAATGAGGACCATAAGTTTCAGTTAAACCGTAACCATGAATCAACTCAATTCCCAACTCTTCCATTTTCTGAATCAGAGTTGGAGAAGGTGGAGCACCTCCAGTAACAACTGTAACGGTATGGGAAAGTTGTAATTTATTGATTACTTGATGCTCCTTGGTAAGCATTATTAATATTGTGGGAGAAGCACAGAAGTGAGTCACTTCCTCATCCATGATTAATGAAATTACTGTACTGGGGTAAAATTTTCGCAGACAAATATGAGTACCACCGACAGCAATGACTCCCCAAGGAAAACACCAACCATTGCAGTGAAACATGGGTAAAGTCCACAAATAGACACTGCGGTTATTCATACCTAATTCTAATGCCATACCCAAAGCATTGAGATAAGCACCACGGTGAGTATATACTACTCCTTTGGGTTGACCGCTGGTGCCACTGGTGTAGCTGATGGAAATTGCTTCGTTTTCGTCTGCGAGTGTCGATATTATGGGGTCTGAGCTACCTGTGCTTAAAAAAGTTTCATAATCTGTTCCTGGTAATTTTTCTCCTGTTGTCTCTATTTGAGTATCTACTATATTAATAATTTCTTCTACAGTTTCCAACTCATCCTGCACTGATGCTACCAGGTGAGATAATTCTGTATCCACAAATAATAGACGCGCTCCACAGTTATTCAGAATGTAAGAAATATCTGATTGAGCTAATCGAATATTAATCGCGACTAAAACTCCTCCTGCTAGAGGAACGCCGAAATGTGCTTCTAACATCGGTGGAATATTGGGGCAAAGGAAAGCTACGCGATCGCCTTTTTGTAACCCCCAATTTTTTAAGGCGCTTGCCAATTTATTAACTCTAGCAGCAACCTGAGCATAAGTCCAGCGAGAGGAACGGTAAACTATGGCATCTTTGTCAGAAAATGCTGCCACACTGCGTTCTAGAAAACTTTGGGGAGTAAGAAATTGAGAGGAAACCTCATAACTTGGCATTCAGGATGCTCCTTTGTGGTATTAATTTATAATTTAGAATTTAGAAGAAACACAACCAAAAATCGCTAAATTATAATTTATTCTAATTTCTAATTTAGAAGAAACAGAACCAAAAATGGTAAAAAAAGATATACAAGATAGGATTCTAAATTTTAGCATAAGAATAGAGTTGTTGGGAATTAAGCTAAAAAAATGGCTAAAACCCTTATCAATCAAAGTTTATAGCCTTTTTTCAGTCCTAAAATCCTGAAAACCTTATAGAGTAACCTTTTGAGCATTGTTCAATTTTTATTTCCCAACAACTCTAATTATTATCCAGAAATTATCAATTACTTCTCCCTGTTCCCTGTTCCCTGTTCCCTCTTTTCCGGAGAGGTCTAATGAATTAATTTCTATTCTTCATGCAATCATTAAAAATACTAAAGCTCAAAATTAATTCTAAATTCTAAATTCTAAATTAACCTGCCATCTCTAAAAAGTGCATAACTCCCTCACTATCACCTGCCACCACTGTTTTCCTATCTTCGCCAACACTACAACAGTAAAAACTATTCTCTCCAGAAAAACTCATCAACTCTTTTCCTGTCTCAATATCCCAGACCTTTAGCTTCTGATCTGCTGCTGCTGATACTATCCGTTTACCATCTGGAGTAACTGCTACTGACCTAATAGTATTAGTATGACCTGATAATTTTCGTAATTCTTTCCCACTAGCTAAATCCCAGATTCTTATGGTATCATCCCAAGCAGCAGATATCACTTTTTTGCTATCGGGAGTAACTGCCACTGACCAAATAGCATCAGTATGCCCCCATAAAGTTCTAATTTCAGCTCCACTAGCTAAATCCCAAACTTTCAAAGTTTCATCCCAAGAAGCAGATATCACGTTTTTGCCATCGGGAGTAACTGCCACTGACCAAATGCCATCAGTATGTCCCCTTAAAGTTCTAATTTCAGTCCCCGTAAGTAAATTCCAAATTTTCACAGTACCATCGCTAGAACCTGAAATTACACATTTACCTCCGGGAGTAATAGCAACTGCATTTACCCAGAAATCATGACCTGCTAAAGTTAATAGTTCCTCACTTGTTTCTAAATTCCAAACTTTGAGGGTATTATCTTCTGAAGCAGATACCGCTCGTATTCCGTCAGGAGCGATCGCCACTCCTGATACTCCTTGAGTATGTCCTACCAATGTTGTAACTTCTTTACCTGTAGCGGAGTTCCAAACTTTTATGGTATTATCCTCTGAAGCTGATAATACTTGAGTGGTATTAGGGAGCATGGCAACAGATCTGACTCCCAAATCATGGCGAGAAATTTTTTCTACTACTGTACAAGCTACTAAATCCCAAATTTTAATCGTGTTATCATAGGCACCGGAGATTATTTGTTTACCATCTGGGGTAATTGCTACTGCTTTCACCCATTCTGTATGTCCTGTAATTGTAATAATTTCAGAAGCTTTTTCTAAATCCCAAACTTTCAAGGTTTTATCCCACGAACCTGATACTATATATTTGCCATCGGGACTGACTGCAACTGCCCTCACCCATTCTGTATGACCTTCTAAGGTATGTACTTCTTTACCTGTAGCTAATTCCCAAATTTTAATTGTGTTATCGTCAGAACCTGATACTATATATTTGCCATTAGGAGTAACTGCTATTGCTGTGACTGAAGCAGTATGACCAGTCAGGGTAAGAATTTCCTTGTATGTAGTTAAATCCCAAACTTTCAGTGTCTTATCTACTGAACTTGATATTAGCTGTTTGCCATCAGGTGTAATTGCTATTGCCATTACAGCAGCAGTATGACCAGTTAAAATATTAATTTCCTCATGGGTTACTATATCCCAGACTTTTAATATTTTATTTTTTGAAGCTGATATTACCTTTTTGCCATCTGGAGTAACTGCTACTCCATTGATCACATCATTATTTCTTAGAGTACAAATTTCCCTATTTTCAGTTAAATCCCATATTTTCAAAGTTTTATCCCATGCACCTGATATTGCCTTTTTGCCATCTGGAGTAATTGCTAATCCGTATACCCAGGAGTTATGTCCGGTTAATGTACTAACTTCCATACCGCTTTCTAAATCCCATATTTTTAATGTTGCATCCCAAGAAGCTGATACTATCTGTTTACCATCTGGAGTGAGCGCTACTGCATTAATTGAGTCATCATGCCCACTAATAGTTCTCATCAAAGCTGCATTTGGCGGAGTTAAACTTGGATGAATGGGGCACAACCAGGGAGTATTTTGGACTGCTTGAATTTGGTCTAGTAATTGTTGAATATAGGGTAAGTTTTTATATTCTAGAAGTCTCCCAAATAGTTGTATTGATAGTTGATTTTTATCTTCTTGTAGAATAGATTTTGATAATTCTAGACTTTCTTTAATTAGCTGTAGAGATTTTGTTGTTTCTGGAGATAACTTACCAGATTCTAATTGTTTTGATTCATTAATTAAATTATAGTCTTTTATTAAACTCTCTATTCCGAATTTTTTGTGCTGAATTTTAGCAGATAAAAATTCAATATTTGTGAGGATTTGAGCATAATTTTCTATTTCACCAGAACTAGCATATTTTTTTGGTAAATTTTCTAGATGAGTTGTTTTATATTTATTTCCTTGATTAATTTTTCGGAAAAAATTAGGGAGACGATTTTCTTTGAAAGCTGACATATATAACCTCATTTCATTATGACTGTTGACAAAAGGTTGATACTTAGGTACTCTCATAGTTCTCCGCTGATTTTCTAGTGTTAATATTTTAGATCGGATTTTAGGAAAAATTAAAGTTATTTAATAAGTTATTCTTACCAGAGTAAGTAATTAGTTTTATCGTTAAAAATATGATACTTTTAATACTAATATTCAATCCGGATCATTAGTGATTTTATGATTTAGTAGCCAGTGTTCAGCAGAGAAGGAAAGTATTTAAATGTGCAACAACTTTAGGATGTTCTATGGAAAGTCCCTGCTCTATTTTCTAAGGATATTTTTCTAGAACTGTACAACTGGATTGAATATAAAAACCCTGAATCTCAAATATTTTTTACAATTCTACAAATTCAGCAATATTTAATCAGGAAAAATCAGTAAATATCGCCATAAAATTTTATTATATATTTAATTATAAATATAACAATTAAGAATTATAGATATTGTACAAATTATAATAAATAACCTTATACATAAATACATAATAGGGAACATGGGTCAGGAAGGATTTACCTTCTGGAGCTAAAGTCATATGTAGCGTTGATTAATTAATTCATTATTAGGCACCCTTAAAAACTATAGTACATATAATTTTCTAGTGATGTATAAGAGGTATTTTACTGCATTCTTTGCTTCCTAATTTAATAATAACCACTTTTATTTTGAATTCAATTTAGGGAAATATTTAGCCACAATCATTATCTATAAAGTTGCTAAATAAGTTTCAAACTATACCATGTCAACCCTATATATTTTTGTTCATAACCCTTCTATTTCTAAATGTTCAATAACTTGCAAACCCCTAGGGTCTCCCACTCGTAACAAAGATGATTTCGCATCTTCCCGCACGCCCATATCTTCATCTTCTTCTAATGCCTCAATCAAAGCATCAATTGCACCAGCATAAACAATATTAGAAGGTAATTCTCGACATAACTGACCAATGGCCCATGCACAGTTACTTCGTATTGCAGTCATTGAGTCTCGTCTCAACCCTTCAATTAATGGTGGTATCGCTCCAACTACCACCTCATAACTTACTTGGGCTATCTGGCCTAAAGAACTAGCGGCCCATAAGCGTACCGCAGGAATATCTGTTCTAAGGGCATCCACTAAAGGTTCTAGAGAACGGCGATCGCGACAATTCCCCAAGGCCCAAACAACACCTTTACGAACATAGCCATTAAAGTCCAAATTTAATTGTTTAATTAGGGGTTCCACAGCATTTGGACTAGGATTACGGCCCAAAGCATAAGCAGCACTTACCCGTATTAATGGACAATCATCTTGTAAAAGTTCAATTAGTGGGGAAATTGCCCGCTCGTCCTGAAGTTCACAGAAGGCTCGAGCAGCCATCATTCGTTGAGAAGGTTCTGAGGATGTCAGTAATGGTAACATTTCCTCTGGATCTGGCTTTGGAGCTTCTTCTTCTGCCATATAATCCAGAGGACTTTCTCCCGTTGGCTGAATATTTGGTAGGTTAAGGTCTTCATTCTGCATAATCGTAATTTTAATCTATATAATGCACCTTATCTAATAAGTCAAAAGTATAAAGTTAAAAGTCAAAAGTTATAATTATATTCAGCCACTCATATAGCGCTACACGCAAGTCAAAAGTCACTGATGCAAAAGTAAAAAGTAATCTCTGACTCAGTTTCAGTATTTAGAAATATCCTAATATTTGCTTCAACTGCTATAAATTTTAGGTATACCTGAAGTCATAACTCAGAAGGATAAATATAAGTGGAGTGGGCATCTTGCCTGTTGGTTATATTCTTAAGCAGGTAAGATGCCAATTCTACAAAACTATTAAAATCATCCCGCATCTATGCAACGCTCTAAAACTTGACACCCACTAACTTCTTCAAGGCTTTTTTTTTACCGAAAAATTGGCTTTGAATCCTCCCCCCAAAAGCTATCCCTGATCAGGAACTCCTGAAAACCTTCTGGGGGGTGTGGGAAGTGAGAATCTTGTGTGTAGTTCCAAAAAAAATGTCTAATACCATTTCTCAAAAAGAATGCTATACCCGATCGGGTGGGGAAGTGTGGGGAGTGTGGGGAGTTTGGGGAGGAGTAAACATAAGAATAATAAACATTAACTGGGCTAATAAAGAGCAAAAAAGTAATTTCCCCTGTGTTAATTACTTAATAACTGAAGTGCGACCTAAGTATAGCAATGCTTTTGGGAATTGGTATAATTCAATACACTTTTCTCCAGAAAAAGCATCTCAAAGGCTAAAACATAACTTGTATATTTTGTCAAGTTTTATGTTAAGAAAGATGTTGATAAAGCATAGCCCCAAAAGGGTAGCTTTATATTATACTACGAAAAGCGGATAATGTATTCAACCGCTCTAAAAACCTAGCTATCTAATCGATAGACGCACCTTGAAAACTAGAGTTATGGGGCAGATGCATAAGCATTTCTATGCATGGAAAACTCTAAGCAACAAGCACCAGATAAACAATTTTTTTTTAGGTTTGAACTGTACCGTAGGGGATACGGGAACAGGTTCTTGGAATAGAGCAAAGCGCTTAGTCCGAGAACCATCTCTGGACTAGATTCCGCAAAGTATTTGATTTAAGTGGACTCGTTGAACCAAGAATCTTGCTTTCAGGAGAATCCCCGCACCTGACAGTCGGAGAGTATATCAATAAATTTGGCCGATTTTCTGCCAGCATTCACAAGCGATCGCCCAATCTTCAAGAACTCAGAACTCAGAACTCAGAACTCAGAACTCAGAAGTTAGAAGTTAGAAGTTAGAAGTTAGAAGTAGGTAGTCCTGCTCGCGTAATGGTATACAGCAAAAAGAAATACCTAGTACGGGAGCAAGATGCTCCCACTATTCTAGTAAAAAATATATAATTTCAATTAAGCTTGGCGGATTTTCTGCCAGCATTCACAAGCGATCGCCCAATCTTCTTCTGTATGTACTACTAAAACTGCTACTTTGGCATCTGGGGCAGAAATATCAGTATTCATTGCCGGTTTAGTATTTTTTTTCTTGTCAATTTTTAACCCCAAAAACTCAAAACCTGCACAAGTTTTTTCTCTGACAATTGCCGAATGTTCTCCTATTCCAGCAGTAAATACTAAGACATCTAAACCACCAAGAGAAGCTAGCATTTCTCCTAGACAACAACGGAGTTTATGAATATAAATATCAAATGCTAATTGAGCCAGTTCATCTCCTTTTTGCATAGCATTAGTAATATAACGCATATCTCCAGATTTTCCAGAAATTCCTTTTAAACCTGATTCTTTATTAAGCATTTTATTCAATTTTTCTGCATCAAAACCATACTCTCGCATCAAATAAATCAGAATTGCTGGGTCAATTGAACCACTACGAGTTCCCATCATTAATCCTTCTAGTGGAGTAAATCCCATAGTAGTATTAATACTAATTCCATTACGCACTGCTGTTAAGGAAGCACCATTACCTAAATGACAAGTAATTATCCGTAAAGATTCCAGTGGTTTACCTAATATTTTTGCTGCTTTTTGAGAACAATATTTATGACTTGTCCCATGAAATCCGTAGCGTCTAATTCCTTTTTCAAACCATTCATAAGGAATCGGATAAACAGCAACTTCTTTTGGCATTTGACTGTGAAATGCTGTATCAAATACTGCTATTTGAGGTATATTTCCTAAGATTTTTTCAATAGCTTCAATTCCTTCTAAATGATTGGGATTATGGGCAGGTGCTAAAGGAATAAGATTTTTAATTGTTGCTTTGACTTTATCTGTTATTAAGGTAGCTTCTGAATAATCTGAACCGCCATGAACTACTCGATGACCAACTACATTTATATCAGATAACTTTTCTATAACTTTTGTTTCTCCTTGACTGAGGGTTTCTAACATTTTCGAGATGCCTTCTAGGCGTTTTTCGGAGTTAAGTTTGAACTCTTTCTCAACTCCGTTTGCTTCTATTTCCAAAATCCCATAATCATCATTAGCAGTCCAGTCAATTGCTGCTGACCAAATCGGTTGTGGTGGATTTTCTGGTAAATTTTCTGTAGTAATTTCATACAAACAACTTTTCTGGGAACTAGACCCTGCATTTAACACTAAAATTTTCATAGTTTAGTAATGATTTCTGTTTCTTGATTCTACTTTTTTATACCAAAGGGAATAGGGAACAGGGAACAGGGAATAGAGATTCATAGCAAACATTTATCAAACTGCTATGATTAGGAAATGCAGAGAAAAGGTGGAAGAATTTTTACATTCTAATATTATCTCCAGGTAATTCAATAATTAATAATTAACAATTAATAATTAATAATTACCTCTTTATTATAATGGATAGGATTGGCTAAAAGGAATTTTTTTTCTTCTCTTGGTCGATTGGATATGGCGTTTCGGCTATCGCCGATATGAAAAGCGTTTCGCTGGGCGACATGAAAAGCGTTAGCGTTAGCGAAGCTCCTCTGTAAGAGGCAGCTCCTCTGTAAGAGGCAGCTCCTCTGCATTCTTCGGGAAACCTCGCCATCCCATCTACCAGGTCATGCTCCGCATTCATGTCGGCGACAGCCGAAGTGCGAAGTTGTGCGCTAGCTAAACGACCGCTTTTTTTCCATGAATGGAGAGGTTTTATACCTTAATTTTTCGGTAAGTGATGAAAAAATCTATCCTGTTGTTTCCAAAGTAAATCTTCCTATTCTCTCTACTCCCCTATTCTCTACTCCCCTATTCCCTACTTCCTACTCCCTACTCCCTAACTAAGTACCTTTTAAAGACCGTAATTTTTCGTCTAGATAACAACGATCTGATAAACAATGTAGTAATGGGCCGTGAGGACTAAATTCTACAATACTTACTCCACCAACTAACATCATAATCCGATCGCGATACCTGCCAATATCAATTCCTAATAAATCACAAAGCATAATTCTAATAGTTGCTTTATGAGACACTACTAATACATTACCTGTTTGATGGTTGTCTTGAATTTCTTGAATTACCTGAGAAGATCGACGAGCAATGTCTATACCTTTTTCTCCTCCTGTCGGAGAATTCCAACCAGGGTCTGTTAACCAACGAACATAATCATCGTGATAGTTACTATTAACTGTTTCTGGGGTTTCTCCTTCCCATTTTCCATAATAAATTTCTTTTAAACCATCCCGTAGCTGCATTTCTAAACCCAAGGCATCACACAAAGGTTTTGCAGTAGCAATTGTTCTTTTCATTGGACTAACATAGGCAGCAGTCCAATTTAATGAACCATAAGCTTGAGCAAATTGTTCTGCCATTTCTAACCCTTCGGGAGTCAATTCTGGGTCTAAAAAGCCACAGTAACCTCCTGTTTTACTATATGTAGTTTCTCCATGTCGGATCAAGTATAATTTCAAACTCATAGCTTAGGTTTAGAATAAATTTTCTTCAATATTTTATCATTTTCACAGAGGACTTTTAATCAAAAATTCTCTACCTTTTGCGGGAGTAGAAATACATTCTAATTTTCCCCTATGATATTCTACAATAATTTGATAACTAATTGCTAAACCTAATCCCATACCTTTCCCTACTTCTTTTGTCGTGTAAAAAGGATCGAATATTTGCTTTTTCACTGTTTTACTCATACTCATACCATTATCAGTAATCCGAATTATTACTTGATTTTCTGTTTCTCTTTCTGTAGTAATAGTAATTTGAGGAGGCGAATTGCTAGATAATTTTCTCAATAGTTAATTAATGTCTGCGGTAAATCTTGAGTTGCTGAAATAGGTACTTGAGGTCCCTCAAAATTTTGTTTTTATTATCAGTGGCGTTCGCATTAGCGGACTGGAAGTCTATCGCTGTATCTACAACATCATATCAAATCCTTTTGATTGGACATAAAAAAAATCTCCTATCTTCATAACTACTAAATCTTTATGATTCTCTCTCCTCCTGACTCCTGACTCCTAAAGACTTAAGCAATCTATAACTGTTTAACCGGATTTGATATGAGTCATTGCTTCTAGTATTAACTGTTCGTCTTTAACAAGGATGAGAACGCATTTCTCAGCACCTGCATTTTCCATCATCAACTGAATTAAAGTTGAGAGCAAATTTTCTAGCTTTACTTCTCCAGGCAGAATTTGAGAAACTTTGAGTATCTGGACTTTAGAAAAAAATAGGTTGAAAATAGGGTCAAAACCTTATACAGCAATGCTTTTACCTTGAATCAACTGTTTTCTTGATATATCTAGGTTTTAGCTGTTTTTAGCACTGTGAGGTATTTCTCTTGCTAATACTCGGTTAGAAGCCATTTTCGGTGTAAAAAATCTCAAAGTACCGGTATAGTTTTCAGGTCGAGAATATTTTCCCGTTTTGTGGTGGCAGTTTGAGTGGAGTTAATACTGTTGTTTAACAGGTCCTTGTCTTCAGAATAACTTACCAAAACTGGTGCGAGTATTTGTGGGTAGAGTTTTTCTAAATCTTTAACAAGGTTCGTAGGACTAATACCATTTCTCAAAAATCTTGCTATACCTGATTGGGTGGGAAAGTGTGGGGAGTGTGGGAGGTGAGGAGAGAGGTAAAAGTAGGAATAATCTACACTAACCGACTAATAATTGTCAAAAACAGACTTTGAATCTTGGTAAATATTTGACTATTGAAGTATAGCTCAAGTATAGCATTACTTTTGGTAATTGGTATAATATCATTTCTCAAAAAGAATGCTATACCCGATCGGGTGGGTCTGTGTGGTCCGTGTGGTCCGTGTGGGGAGGTAGGGACGTTGCATAAGGGCGTCCGTACAACATAAGAATAATAAACATTAACTGGGCTAATAAAGAGCAAAAAAGTAATTTCCCCTGTGTTAATTACTTAATAACTGAAGTGCGACCTAACTATAGCAATGCTTTTGGGAATTGGTATAATACCAAGCGTGAAAAAAGAATGTTACGAATAATAAATGTGATTAAAAGACTTTAGAAGAGATTTCCCTTTGAGAAAAAAAGATAATTTCTGACCGAAGAATAGTCGTTTCAAGCCTCCCCTTTGAAGGGGATAAAAAGCGGTCGTTTGCGGAGCATGACCTAGGATGGGATGGCGAGGTTTCCCGCTCTTTCAGAGCCGCTCCGAAGTGCGCCATATCCAATCGACCAAGAGAAATATTTTGTTCATTATTTGAATCCTGATGGTTCAGCCAGAGGTACTGATAACTGATAACTGATAACTGAAATGACCTAAAAAATGGTATTGAAGCCATTCATTCTGACTTCTGACTCCTGTACGTCGCCAAGGAGACGGCTCCCCTACCTAGCTCCTAAAAAATAGTCTAGTCATTTGTAGCAAACATTGATCAAATTGGTATAAGGACTATCTTGTAAAGTTTTATAGAATTTAGTTACTTAAAATTATAAAAAGTATAATTCAGAAACATTGCCCTCATTTATACTTGGATTTGGCTATAAACTACAGGTTCTGCTAAGATTTAAGCATTATTCACACATGAAAAATACTATGACTTTTGAACGTGCAAGTGGGATCATACTACACCCCACCAGTTTACCCAGTAGATTCGGTATCGGTGATTTAGGCAAATCAGCTTATGAGTTTATTGATTTTCTGGTAAGAAGTGGGCAAAAAATCTGGCAAATATTACCCCTGGGTCCAACAGGTTATGAACATTCGCCCTATACCATGAACTTTAGCGCCTTTGCAGGAAATCCTCTATTAATTAGCCTAGATATATTAGCAGAAAAAGGATTACTAAATCCTGATGAACTTACACCTCTCCCCTCCGAAGGTGACCCAGCATACAGTAGAGTAAATTTTGCCGAAGTCATTCCCCACAAAACTAAATATTTTAAACAAGCTTACGATCGCTTCAAACAAGCCATTCCTTCAGAATACGAAACCTTTTGTCAAGAACAATCTTACTGGTTAGATGACTATGCTTTATTTATGGCATTACATGAAGCAAATCCAGACAAAACATGGAATCAATGGGAACCAGGTTTAGCTCGCCGAGAACCAAATGCTTTAAAAATAGCATCTGAAATTCTACATGAAAGTATTCAATATCATAAGTTTTTGCAATTTCAGTTTTTTGAACAATGGAAAAAACTCCGGCAATACTGTAACGAGAAAAATATCAAAATTATTGGTGACGTTTCCATTTATGTCTGCCATCATAGTGCAGAAGTTTGGAGTCACCCAGAAAATTTTGAACTTAACCCAGAAACCTTAGAAACTGCATGGAAAGCAGGAGTACCACCAGACTATTTTAGTACGACTGGTCAATTATGGGGAAATCCTGTCTATAACTGGGAAAACTTGATCAAGACTAACTTTGCTTGGTGGATCGAAAGATTTAGAGCAACTTTACAATATGTAGACGTCGTGCGTGTTGACCATTTTCGCGGTTTTGAAGCTTTCTGGCGAGTGCCAGCAGGGGAAGAGAATGCTATTAATGGGGAATGGGTAAAAGCGCCTGGTTATAAGTTTTTTGAAAAATTACGGGAAACTTTGGGCAGTCTACCTATCTTGGCAGAAGATTTAGGAATTATTACTTCTGAAGTAGAACAAATGCGCGATCGCTTTGAATTTCCAGGAATGCGAATATTATTATTTGCTTTTGGTGGAGATGTAAATAATCCCTATTTACCTCACTGTTACATCAACAACTGTATAGTTTACACAGGAACTCACGATAATGATACTACTCTTGGTTGGTGGTCTAAAGCTACTCAGGAGGAAAAACACCACGTTGCTCGATATCTGGCTTATACCTCTGATAGCGATATCCAAGAAATCAATTGGTCTCTCATTCGTTTGGCCTCTTCTTCTGTAGCTGACATGGCAATATTCCCTCTGCAAGATATTCTTTCCCTGGATAACCGCGCTCGTATGAATGACCCTAGTATTAATCCTGGACAGTGGCGGTGGCGCTATACCACTTCAGAGCTTTTAAGTCAAGAATTGAGCGATCGATTACTACACATTACTCAAATTTACAATCGGTAATTAATTCAGGCTATAGTATAAAATATTACGCTTTTGCCCTAAAATATAGCTGAGTCGAGAAGTCGGGTTTATTTGTTTCCATCAAATATGTATAGTCTGTTCCTAATCAACCCGACTTCGGTGAAGTTGAAACTGCATTGAATAATAGAAGTTTCAAAAAATATTGCTACATTTACTCTTTTTAGAAGTTAGTAGGGGTTTGGTGAGCAAACCCCTACATTTTTCGTGTCAAATACCTGCGTATTTTATATCTTCTCTGTTCCAATTTTTACTCCCTAGTTATAGGCAACAGGA
This sequence comes from Dapis brunnea BLCC-M229, assembly GCF_050015995.1. Lineage (NCBI taxonomy): Bacteria > Bacillati > Cyanobacteriota > Cyanophyceae > Oscillatoriales > Microcoleaceae > Dapis > Dapis brunnea. The sequence continues at coordinate 13,733 of NZ_JBNHEP010000210.1, forward strand.
AATAGATATTTGGTAGAAAAAATTTATCTATTAAACTGGTATAACAGCTAAAACCTAGTTCAATCAGAATCAAACCTAACCTCAAAAACTACACCCTGCAAGTTAAATTTATAAAGTTTTGATGATGTTTTGATGAAGTTTTGATGAATAATTTTTAATATTTTTCTCCTCTATATTTGCTGAAGTTCCCCTCACTCAATATATTTACAGATTTTACGCTAATGATTTATTTTACTTAAGTAGTATTGCTATAGTGTAAATAAAATTGCTATCTTTCTTTTACAAGAATAAATTACTAGGGTCAGGCACATATTGTGTCATTCCTCTTCAATTAAAACTGAAAAAAATTAAAGCAACCAGGCAATGAGCATATACTTTTCTAACAATTTCAAACAACAAAAAATATTTAACCCTTCCATACTCAAATCTTGCAAAAATATTCAGATTAGCCAAATAGCTCTGCGTTGTGTACTTGGTCTAATAGCAAGTCAAGGTTTTCAATTACCCGTAAAAGGTATAGTAATAAATGATACCGCAGGAGCCAGCACTGCTCAGTCCCTGGGTGCCCCTTTTACTGCTGTAACTGACATTTTATTCAAAAATTTTGAAACAGGTGAATTTGAAAGTGGTTGTACTGGTTCACTAATTGCAGATAATTATGTACTTACTGCCCAACATTGTGTTCAGGATATTTTATCTGTCGATGAATTGAGTGTTTCGTTTCGCAGTGATGATTCAGAAAATAGCATATTAGATGATATTGCCGTAAGTAATATTTTCCAAGATGATACCTTTGGTCTATTAGATGGTACAGATATTGCCATACTTGAACTTACCGAAGTTGCTCCCACATCAATTACTCCTTTAAAATTATTTGGTTTCAACCCCAAAGACCTGATTGGAAGTGATGCAACTATAGTTGGTTTCGGTTTTAATGGTTTAGGTAGTGTTGGTCATGAGTTTACCGCGGATGGACTGCGTTGGAGCGCTGAAAATACTATCGATTTCTTTGGTGGCGGTTTTGATCCATTTTTTAATGATATCTTTGGCTCAAATATTTTCAACTTTGACTCTGATGATGGAACTAATGATAATAACACCTTATTCGGTTTCGGTAGTAGTTCTTCAGCTGTAACAAATGAAGGAACTACTGCTCCTGGTGATAGTGGTAGTCCGCTTCTAGTAGAAGTAGATGACGAGTTATTAATTGCTGGTGTTCTTTCTGGTGGTTCTATTGATACGGGTGAATTTGGTGATATATCTTGGTTTACTGGAGTTACAGAACACCGCCTATTTATAGAAGAGAATGGTGGTCAGTTTGTTGGTGATTTTATACCTCTACCACCCCCTATTGAACCCCAACCAGAACCTGTATATGGAATTAAGAATGGTAGTTTTGAAAATGGTTTAAACGACTGGAGTATACTTGGTGCTGCTACTATACAGGATAGTGATTTTGGTACACCACCATCAGATGGCGAGTATAATGCGTTAATTCTGAATGAGCTACTTGCTGTACCTGGTGATGAGATTGAAGAATTCTTGGGGTTGTCTCCAGGAAATTTAGGAAATTTCTCAGGTAGCTTCCCTTTTGAAGGTTCTGCTATCAAGCAAACTTTTCTGGCAAATGCTGGAGATGTTCTAACATTTGATTTTAACTTTTTGACAAATGAATGTACGTTTTTCGCTAATGAATGTGCCCCTGAAGATATTTTTAATGATTTTTCTTTTGTTTCTCTTTCAGGTTTAGATTTCTTAGCTGATACTTTCTCTCCATTTGTTGAGTCTCTCACTACCTTTGTTGAAGAAACAGGATATCAAAGTTTTTCTTATGAAATTCCTGAAACTGGAACTTATACTCTAAGTTTTGGGGTTGCAGATGCAGAAGATTTTGCAGTTTTTTCTGGGCTTTTAGTTGATAATGTGACGCTTACAGCTAGTGCTTCTATACCAGAACCTACTACAACATTAGGATTATTTGCTACTGCTTTTGGAGCATTTTCTTTGTTGAAGCGTCAAAGAAAGTAATTTGGTTTGCAAATACCAGCAATTAATATCATTTGCCCCCTCCAGGGGTAGCTCCGCTATCGGTAGAACAGTTATAATTAGGCTCGTAGTTGGACTTTAGTCCTAATATTAAGTATTTGAGGGGCTAAAGCCCAACTACAAACAAAAAGGTGATATAAGTCCTAATAATGTTACCGTCTCGCTCACAATTAAATCAAGAAAAGGGAGCATCCTGCTCCCACTGGCCAACAATTAAATTGGCTAATTGCTGAGTGTTATCTGAGGACTAAACCTTCGCTAATTGGAATACAGATCCTAAACCAGATGCCATTTCTTCTGGAGAAATCTTACCATCTTTATTGATATCCAGAGCATCAAATACAGCATCAGTTCCTGCCCACTCTTCGCGAGTGATGAAACCATCACCATCTAGGTCATAGATATGGAAAATATCTTCTGCTGCATGGGTTACTCCCTCTAGACGAGTCAACCGATCTGCTAATAGCTTTTCCAATGATTCTAATGCTTTGGAGAAACCTTTAATTCCTTCATCCAGCTTTTGAGATGCCATCCTGTCTTCAGCGTGCATCTTATCAAAGGTTTCTTTGTCCATTGAAATTTTTTCTGCATCAGACTGAGCAGCTTTCTCAACAGAAAGTTTAGTAGGTAACTCACCTGTTGTTGATTCTAACTCACCTAACAAAGCAGGTGAAATAGTCAACAGGTCACAACCTGCTAATTCTGTAATTTCCCCAATATTACGGAAACTAGCTCCCATCACTTCAGTCTTGTAACCGAATTTCTTGTAGTAGTTGTAGACCTTAGTCACAGACAATACACCAGGATCTTCTGCTGGAGGATAAGAATCTCGCCCAGTTTCTTTTTTGTACCAGTCTAAAATTCTTCCTACAAAAGGAGAAATTAAAGTAGCACCAGCTTCAGCACAAGCGATCGCCTGGTGCAAACCAAACAGTAGAGTTAAATTGCAGTGAATACCCTCTTTTTCTAGCACTTCTGCTGCTTTGATACCTTCCCAAGTAGAAGCAATCTTAATCAAAATGCGATCGCGAGAAACTCCAGCAGCTTCATATTGAGCAATTAAATCTCGTCCTTGAGCTATTGTGGCTTCTGTATCGTAGGATAATCTGGCATCAACCTCTGTAGATACCCGCCCAGGAACAATTTGTAAAATCTTGAGCCCAAAAGCAACTGCCAGTCTCTTAAATGCTAAATTTGCCACATCAGAAGCGGTTGCATCTGTTCCCAATTCCTGCCTTGCTGCTTTCAAAGTTTCATCCACAATTTCTTGATATTGTGGCATCTGAGCAGCAGCAGTAATTAATGAGGGATTAGTCGTTGCATCCCGTGGCCTAAATTTTTCAATTGCTTGAATATCGCCTGTATCAGCAACCACAATGGTTACTTCTCGTAGTTGTTCCAGCAAATTTTTAGCCATTTGTTTCTCCTTTTGAGAATAAGTTGCTTACTTCTGGTTTATTTAAAAATTACTCTAGAAAACTTCAAGAAAATGTCACTTTATGACATTTTAATATTTTACTTTCTGCATTTCAGTCAGATCGTTTTTTTGGCCGTGGGTTTTTACGGCCAATTTATGCCCAAGATTCAACACACCGGCAACCCCATCTTAGGATTTAAAGCTATTCTACTGCCTCATCAGCATCCATACGGGCTGCCACTGCTTCTAAAGTCGCTAGTTCTGCTTCTTCAACAGCAGCCAAGGCAAGCACGATCGCTGCAACAGCATACTCTTCAGCACGGTTGGCACGAGCTACTAGCTTGTCTTGTTCTCGTTTAGCTTTCCAGTCCGCAATTTGAGAGGCTACCTCTGTTTTTTTGGCCTCAATTCGTTCTGCTAATTTGGCCTTGGCCTTGGTAACTTCTTGCTTTTTAGCTTCTACTTTGGCTTTTGTGGTACTCAGCTTAGAGCTAATAACAGTTTCAGCATCCTTGGAAGCAGTTTTCAGGTGAGTCTTAACTGTATCTAATTGACTGGTAATATCATCCAATTTTTTCTGAAGATTAGAGCGAAGATTCTCAATTTTCGGATTCATTATCTTTCTCCTTTAACACAGGTGATTTTCTATTTTTTCCCATACAAATCTTCATCCAATCCCATGTCTGATACTATCCCTTGAGCATGAACTAACCTATCTGCAGCAGAGAGAACATCATTCAGAGCGCCAAAGAAAGATATCTTGCGAGCAAGTAATTTCATTTCCTCAGTTACTTCTTGCTCTTTTTCTTCAGTGTTATCTGGAGCTCCTATTTTTTTTCTAGTTTCTCCCTGTATTACTTCATAGTGGGCTTGAGAATTATTAAAGTATTCATGTAGTTCAGTTACCAATTTGGCAACTGAATAATTCTCAATGTCTAATTGTGGCTTATTTTTGCTCATTGGGAGGAATTAAAATAAAGTACAATCCCAGTATTATATCAGAACAAACTTTCAGATCATCATAGGCCAGATTAACTTTAGGTGTATTAGATTATAATATCAAATCCGGTAGCATTAGTTTAATTATATAAGGAGTCAGGAGTTAGGAGGGAAGAGAATTTAGAAAGATTTAGCAATTGCTGAAGATGGAACATTTTTTATAGCCAATTAAGCGGATTTTATCTTAGTTGACTCCAACAAAAAGGGTATCATAATTAGCTTCCAAATTTCTGTGCCCTAACATACACTATCAACTTGCAAAAGCTATTAGTTATGAAATTTATCTTTTGACATCCTCTCCGCGCCTTTAGGCGCGGAGATTCCCACGGATCTAAATCAAACAGACTAAGCTGTTTAGGTTTAA
>NZ_JBNHEP010000211.1:0-162 GCF_050015995.1 Dapis brunnea BLCC-M229
GTTCTGGAGTTGGTTCTGGAGTTGGTTCTGGAGTTGGTTCTGGAGTTGGTTCTGGCTCTGCTTCTGGAGTAGGCTCTGGCTCTGGAGTAGGCTCTGGCTCTGCTTCTGGAGTTGCTTCTAGCTCTGGTTCTGGAGTAGGCTCTGGCTCTGGAGTAGGCTCTG
>NZ_JBNHEP010000211.1:262-2193 GCF_050015995.1 Dapis brunnea BLCC-M229
GCTCTGGAGTTGGTTCTGGCTCTGGAGTTGGTTCTGGCTCTGGAGTTGGTTCTGGCTCTGGAGTTGGTTCTGGAGTTGGTTCTGGAGTAGGCTCTGGCTCTGGAGTTGGTTCTGGAGTTGGTTCTGGAGTTGGTTCTGGAGTAGGCTCTGGCTCTGGAGTAGGCTCTGGTTCTGGAGTTGGTTCTGGAGTTGGTTCTGGAGTTGGTTCTGGAGTTGGTTCTGGTTCTGGAGTTGGTTCTGGTTCTGGAGTTGGTTCTGGCTCTGCTTCTGGAGTAGGCTCTGGTTCTGGAGTTGGTTCTGGCTCTGGCTCAAATTGGCCGTTAATCGTAATTGTCACTGTGGCTGTACTTGTGCCACGCTTGCCGTCACTGATAGTGTAAGTAAAACTATCTGTGGCTGTTTCTCCAACTGGCAGAGTGTCGTATTGACCATTAGGGTTATAACTATATGTGCCATCACTGTCTAATTTCAGTAATGCTCCTGATGGGAGAGTAATTTCTTGACCTATATCACTGCTGTTACCGTTAATTTCTGTGACAACTAAAGTGTCATTACTGTCTGGGTCACTGTCTTCTCCATTGCCATTATCGTTGAGTACATTTTCGTTCTCAAGTACAACATCAGCATCTGTGCTGGTACTATCATTTTCTGCTACAGGTGCATCATTCCTTCCATTAATTGTAATTGTAACTGTAGCTTGACTTGTACCACTGTTGCCGTCGCTGATGGTGTAGGTAAAACTATCTGTGGCTGTTTCTCCTAATCCTAAACTTTCGTACTGACTATTGGGGTTGTAGCTATATGTGCCGTCACTGTTTAATTTCAGTAAAGCTCCTGATGGGAGAGTAATTTCTTGACCTATATCACTGTTGTTACCATTAACTTCAGTTACGGTTAATGGATCGTTATTTGGATCTGTGTCTTCTCCGTTGCCATTGTCGTTAAGTACATTTTTGTTATCAAGTAGAACTTCAGCATCTGTGATGGCAGTGTCGTCCTGGGCGATAGGTAGCTCATTGTTGACGGTAGAGATTGAAGTTTCCTCTGAAATATTCATGGCTTAATTTTTCCTAAAAAAGTAGATGTTGATATTAGTTTCTTGAGTTTTTGACCTCATCCTCAAGATATTTCTATCATCCGTAATTTCCCCGATTTATAGTGTGATCTAGATCTTGATAGCCTGTGAATTTTACCAGGTAAATTAGTGGAGTAAATCAGTATTTATGATGAGTTTTATTGAACTATTATGTGATTGCGATCGCAAGAAAAAAACGCCACGAATTCATGTTAAATAATTATTAAAAGTTATGCTATAATTTAGTTTCAGGGAATTAAAAACATTGTGAAAGACTGCCTAGCTATCCCTCTGAAAAAGGCTTAGATTTTGCTTAAATCGCTCAAAATAGATATATGTAAAAAAAAAGCAGAGACCTTCCATGGAAGGTCTCTACAAGGATTTGAGAACAGGAATATTGAATATTGGGAAATGTCTATTTATTTAAAGACATAAAAACCGTGACTGCGATTATTGAATAGTTTTAAATAGCGATCGCTATTTAAGAGACTTGTAGTGTATGAAGGCAAAAAATGTGAAGTTATATCATCTCCGTTTGAACAGTTATAAAAAATTAGGGAGGAGTCAGGAGATAGGAGTCAGGAGATGGGATGCAGGAAATAGGAGTCAGAAGACAGAAAATAAAGAAAGAATGTATCAGGAGAAAGAAGTGTTTCGGTCGCGTAAGCGGAACGGAGTTTTATCGCTAATTATCCGGACATTGTATTATTACTTGGCAAAACTTGTAGCTATTATTTCGCCGTCATGTTTAAAAAAATTGCTCTGTCTAGGTTAAACACGATTTTTTCAATCTGTGCCATGGAAAAATCTAATCTTCCTAGATTGAAGAAATTAATTATCAGACTTGATTGATTTT
>NZ_JBNHEP010000212.1:0-51327 GCF_050015995.1 Dapis brunnea BLCC-M229
CTGGTATTTCCCTTCATCAAACCCAGAGTGCGATCGCTCTCACCTGAATCCTTACGGTAAACTTATCAAAAAATCCGGGTATCAAAACTACATTTGTAGATTAACAGAGCTGAGGCGAAAAGATAAAAGACATAGTAATTTTTGGGTAGGTATGTATGGTGAATTGTGGGTCATGGCTTGGGAATATTTAGTTGAACTCGTCACAGATCTGATGAATTTTAATCCTCAGAAAAAGTCGAAGTATCAAAGAGGATTAAAAGCTCTGTCGATATTAAATAATAGTTAATTATTTATACTCAAACTCTTACCATTCATCTGATTATTAAAATTTTTTAATGGACTTACATAAATGTTCTGTTGGACATTAATTGAACAATAGTTCAATATGGGTTGGTGGTGTGGGTGAGCGAAGCTCACCCACACCACCACTGAGAATGATTATTATTATCATAAAACCTGTCAATTTTTCTCCCCTGCTTATGCCCTTTAAACCCTTATCCCACAATACTTTTGAGTTGCTTGTCACCCCGTGAGCAGCATAGTTTGAGTGTGAATCTTGCAGATTTTGTATCACCTTTTATTCGTTTACCATTTGCTCTAGTTTCAATTAGAAAAACTTACTTTTGTTTGATGTATGCCAAGTTTTTTTTGCTTTAACAATTGGCATAATTTTTATGAAGATTATCTGAAGTAAGTATTCCTTATTCCCTACAAATGTTATTCCTTTTTATTGACTAATAATGTTTACTTATAGAACAATAATTATTCCCATTAAAGAGTCAAATGCTAGAGGTATTGTCAAATCAAAAAACTACTCTATAATAGGTAACAACAATTAATAATTAACAATTAATAATTAATAATTGTTAGTTGCCGATCATCTAATAATTTAGCTACATATCAGAGTTTTTCTACACTTAAAGTTCATTAATCCTTACTGCAAAATTAATTCCCTTTCTTTGAAAGGCACTCTGGCAATAATGCAAGGATTATAAGGAACTGTAATTAATTTCGGCACTATACTTATAAATTATTAATTGTTAATTATTAATTATTAATTATTCACAGGAGATATTTAATTATGCTTTTTGCTGGACTTGAAGAGGCTATTAATTCGACTACTAATTCTACTAGAGACTCCCTAGAATCTCGGATTGAAGAGCTAGAACGTCAGTTAGTTCAACTCAGAAATGAACAGGCTGCTAATGAGGAACGGCATCAGAATCAGAAGACTTTAAAGGGTGCTTTGGAGTCTGGTTTGGTTCAGATTATTAAGGCTGTTAATGCTACTAAGATTGCTGGAGAGGAAGAACTCGAATTAGGTTTTTGGCAAGAGGTGGAAAAGATTCGTTCAGGGGATTATGATTCTATTGATTTGAAGGAGTTGCCAGATGCTGATGATTTATCGGATACTCCTTACCGTCCTGATGATTCTAATGGTGGTGATGATTCTGGTTTAATTGATGTGATTACTGTTGAAGTAGAGTCGGATAGTAATGGTTCTTCTAGTGGGAATAAATCTGATGGTAATGGGTCAAAAAAAGGAGGTAATTATCAGGATTCTGTTCCTACTAATGGAGATAAATTATCTGATGAATATAGTATAGTTAAATCAAATGGTGATGGTAATAATCATCAGTCTAAGCCTAAGTCTGTAGGGGCTTATTATCTGCCTATTGAAGAACGAAATATTCAACAATTGAAAGATTTATGTAATGGGTTTGGTTTTACGAAGGAACAGCTACGAGAGTATGGTTCGCTGAAGCAACGCGATACTTATCTTAAAGCTTTAAAGTCTGTGAAAAATTTGTTGGGGGGTCAGCTAGAATAAGAGATTGATGCATTGATGATAAAGCACTCTTTTCCTGGCCAGTTGAGAGTGCTATTATTTATTATTTAATACCTTTAAATAAGTAAAAAAATTACAATCACGATTTTTTTACAATTAAAGTAGTAATCTGATAAAATACCAAGAATTTATTCTGACAAAATAATGATTTACTTGCTTCGAGAACGTGCTACTAAACAACAAATTAATGAAATGTTAGCTACTCTCAATAGTTATATTAAACTGGCAGTAGATATAGAAAAAGGTGTTTTAGCTGGCGGTGGAGAACTACACGCGGATTGTGAAGCTGTACTATTAGAAAACGGAAGTAGACAAGTAGATATTTGGGGAGCTGATTGGTATCTCGAATAATTAATAATGAATAATTAATAATTAATAATTAAAGGATTCAGATTGAAAACCTCTTTTTATAATAAATAATGAATAATTGAGGAACATAAAGCTAGGGAAATAGTCTTTTATCAATTATTAATGCTCTGGTCTAGAATTATTAATTGTTTTCCGTTTGTCATGCTTTCGCATTTTGCAGTCGCTGACATAAAAGTGTTAATTTAACTATTCTGGAGAAGTAATTATTAATTATTAATTGTTTTCCTCCGGAATGCTACGCAAACGGCTGTCGCCGACATAAAAATTGTTAATTACTAAAACAAGAGGTGGGTTATGAATCTCTAATTAATATCCCTCCTCGTCAAAACAATCGATCAATGGAAATTTAAGACCCAGTTATTAGAACGCGGGTTGCTCAAATTGTAGAACAGTTATTAGGAAATTTATGAGAAATTGGAATACTTTAAAAGACAGATATTTGAGAGATGAAATTCCTATACGCTTGGGAAATCTCGCCTCGAATTTAGCACGAATTAAATCTCGTTGTCAGTCTACAGCTAATCAAGAACTGGTAGAAAATTTGCTCAAAGAAAGTGAATTTTTTATTGAATGGACTGCACCTGATACAGAGGTGGAAGTTGCTGCTGAACTTGTTGATTTACAGATAATATTGGCACGATGGCAGTATAATTGGGAAAGTATTTGGAATGATAGTGAACTCCGGAGTGAGGTGAGTCATAAAGCTAATTTTTGGTCAGAAAAGTTGCTGAATATGTCTGGTTTATTAACAGAAAATTAGTAAGCATTCAACTATTAGCAATTGATTTTGAACCATTATAGCTAAAATTAGCTGATGATGTCCGCTTTTACCTAGACTTTTAATTCTCGCTCAACCTTAATTCTAATTCCTCCTATAAATGAAATAAACTCCGAACGCTGAGAGCATTCAGCTGACGGCTGAATGCTTACGAAAATCAGATGTTTTGGTTCTATTTTTTTGAGGTTAATAACTTTAGTAATTGAGACTTGTGTTTGAGCAAGTTAAGATATATTGTGATGAAGCAAAAAGGTGCAAACAAAGCAATAGCTAACAAAATTAAAAAATGGCTTCAAGTAATAGTTGAACTTAATCATGGAGACTTCACTTTTGCTCTGCCCATTACTCGTTTAACAAGTATCAAAAGTTTGAGCAAAAATGAAACGGCAGCAGAACAGTTTGCTCTCTATATTTCTCATTCATGTTCAGCAGAAAATGAATGAGGCTGAATGTTCTGAAGAGTTTAGTATTGAAGAATGGTCAACTCACCTTAGTTTGATGTCTGATGCTATTGCTCAAATGGAGGGTTATTTAGCAGTTCCTACTTATGAAAAAAAACAAATTCTCTGGGAATTATTGAGAGAAATTGATAGTTTACAAGGTGATGATTATCGTAATGTTCATTGGACTACTGTGCATTTTGTTCGGAGTGGTTATTTACTGAAGTTAGATTATGCTTTGCGTTGTTTCATTGAACATAATTTTCCTTACTGGGTTTATAAATTGGCTAGAGAATATGTAGAATGTTATGAACCAAGCTATGGCAGTGGATTAATTCCTGATTCTGTTCCGATGTTACTTGAAGTGGCTGATTTTTGGTGTAATTATTATTTTGATTGTTCTTTAAGTGAGAAGTTTCCTCAAGAATTTGTTGAAATTAAACAAGGAGGTTATTTCAGTTAACAGTTATTAGTTAACAGTTATCAGTTATTAAGTAGGTAGGCACGAAAAAATTAACTATTTAACAAAAAGTAAAGTAGCTCTAAAAGTTCTTCCCTTCTGCCCTCGGCATAAGTGCCTTCATATAACAATAAATTTTAACGCCTACCTACTTAGTACATCCCACTAAAGCTGGAGGCTTGAAATACTGAATTGAATATTTTTTTAATCCCTTTAAAAGGGGAAGCTTTAGACCTCCGAATTTGGTAAAATGAATGGGTAAATCGGATGTTTAGCTATTCACTGATATGTCGATTAACAAAAAAGAATTAATTAAGCGTGTCTCTCAACAAGTTAATTATGATAGTCAAGTGGTGGAAGAAGTCATTAATGCTACTTTAGATGAAATTTATCAATGTCTTAAGGAAGGAGAAAGTGTAAGGTTGCGAGATTTTGGTAGTTTTTATATACAAGTCAAGAAGGGAAAAACAAGTGTTTTTAAATTTAATCCTTCTCAAAAATTACGGAAATTATTTGGTTGGTCATCAACTTATAAGGGGGAAAATTAAATTTAATCAATAATTATTTTATTTCTAGCAATTTCTATACTGGCAAGGTACAAAATTCTTTGATTTTGGGGACATAAGAATAGGAAATATCAATTAAAATAGGTGTACTTTATTAGTATGAAAAACTGTATATATATTGGTATAATGTTATTAGCAGAAGTTCAAATTCAAGAAGCAATTTAGAAAGCAAAAACTGCTGTCTTTAGTTTACCATATATCATATTTTTTTTTCTAAATTCAGGCATTGAGTTGACAAAATAAAATATAATAAATCAAACAACTTTAGGAAAAATTACTAATGTCTGAAAATGATAAAAATCAAGAAAATATTCACTCTGCTACCAATCCTGAAGAATGTGAAAAAATGCAGCAGAAATATGGATGGAAACTCAAAGATGTTAGAATAAATAAAAAACAAGAAATTATCAAAGTTGATTGTATATTTGACAGTGAGCAAACATCATTCGAGGATTCTAGATATGACGACTGAAACTTGGATTGTATATAAAACTGAAAACCGAAATGATTATGGTTGGGAAGAGCGGATGCTTATGCCTAGAGAAAGTTTGACTAATATTCTTTGGGAAAACTGGAGCAGCGAAGAAAAACCTACCATTCCTCAAATTGGCGATAAAACTACGTTTCGCTGTCGCGATCGCACGCGCAATTATAAATCGGAATCTGAAAAAGGTTTAACCACACATGGTAGTGATGGAGACTGGGTTGTAACAAGGGTAGAACAATTTATTAGTCCAGATACGGGTAAGCAAATATTTATATGCTATTGTAAGTATGACCCAATACAACCACAATGGAGTCTGGTAAATCGTGGGGCGAACGCATCCGAGTTATTGAAATCGGAAGTAGAGGTTTAAAATTCAACTAACATAGAAACGCTCATCAATAACTCAGTCAACTATGATTCTCTTAAATGAGTTATCCGAACATCTCCAGATCGAGGACCCGGAAGAACGTCATACCATTAGTCCGGTGAGTTGGTCGCAATATGAAACATTATTGTCAACTCTGGGCGATCGCTCTTCCTACCGTATCAGTTATTTAGATTATTTAGATGGAGTTTTAGAAATTGTGGCCCCTAGTCGTCGGCACAAAAGTGGAAAAACCCGAATTGGAACGTTGGCGCGAAATTTACTTTCTGGAAACCAACACAGAATACTTTCCCACAGGTTCCACAACTTTTCGTAAATCTGAACAGTCAGCGGGAGGCGAAGCAGACGAGAGCTATTGTATTGGCACAGATAAAGAATTCCCAGATTTGGCCATTGAAGTCGTTGTCACCTCTGGTGGAATTAAGCGGAAGACGCAAGGGAACGCCCACCAAGAAGGCTGCGGGACTCGCAGTGTCAGCGCCAGTCGCTCATGGGGGAGACCCCCAAGACCGCGCTGGCTTGTCTGTGGAGCGACTGTAAGACCTAAAGGGAATAAATCTCGGAAGGCGGGTACTATGTTAGCGTTAGCGTTAGCGAAGCTCCTCTGCAAGAGGCAGCTCCTCTGTAAGAGGCAGCAGAAAGCCCCTAACAGTGATGTTAAGGAATCCCGCGCTGTCTCCTAGAGCAGCGTCGGGAGGATGTCAAACACGACATATAGCGGTACTGCGTAAGTCCCGATCTTTTTGCAACAGAACCTTAATATTTGCCATGAAATCCGAAAATTATCCGTCCAAATCAGATAATTATGTTGCGCTTCCCCTGCTTTATATTGAAGGTCAATCACCTGCAAAGATGAAGTTTGTGATGGAAGATATTGTCCAAATTATTGTTGAAGAAAGTTTGCACTTGCCAGCAATGTTCACAATTGTTATTAGAAATGATTACTTTTCAGGAGATAAAGATGAAAGAGAGTGGAAACATCAAGATTTGTTAGAAATTGGTAAAACAGTAAAAATTGGCTTTAGCGCAAGTACAACAGAATCTGAAGAGTTTAGCGAAGAAAAAAAAGACTATTTAATAGAAGGAGAAATTACAGCTATTGAAACCCATTTCACGGAACAATCACAAGCACCTATTGTGATTCGGGGTTACGATATTTCACATCGTCTATATCGAGGACAATGGAATCGTTCATTTCAAGGAATGACAGATACCGATATTGTCAAGAAGATTCTAGCTGAGGTTTTAATTGAACCGGGTCAAATTGATGAAAGTGGAATTCCCCATGAGTATGTTTTTCAAAATCATCAAACCAATATGGAATTTATGCGAGAACGAGCAGCTCGCATTGGTTTTGAACTCTTTGTTCAAGATGGTAAATTGAATTTTCGTCGCCCAACAACAACTCAACTCATTCAACTAAAATGGCTGGAGGATATACATAGTTTTCGAGTCCGAGTTACCAGCGCAGAACAAGTGAAAGAAGTTAATGTTAGAGCTTGGGACTATAAACAAAAAAAGCCAATTGTTTCGACTCAAAATTCTGAAAAGGTGTTAACAGAAACTGGTAATGGGAAAGGAAGTGGGGCAATTTCTGGATTCAAAGGAAAACCAATAAAGCCAACTGTTCATGTTATCGATCAACCGATTTCTACCCCTAAAGAAGCGGATGCGATCGCCTCTGCTTTATTTGATGAATTAGGTGGACAGTTTGTTTATGCTGATGCTCAAGCAGAAGGAAATCCTGAAATTCGACCCGGACGAAATGTGAGATTAGAAGATTTAGGGAAACACAGTGGTTCGTACTATGTAACCGAGACTCGTCATACCTACTTTGAACGGGTTTATACCACTGAATTTAGTGTTAGAGGATTACGCGGTGGTAATTTATTAACAACCCTTTCTCCCCCTACTCGTCTACAACCGGGACAAACTTTTTTAGTTGGAATTGTCACTGACAACCAAGATCCAGAAGGCTTAGGACGAGTCAAAGTTTGGTTCCCTACTCTGACACCTCAAACAGGAGAAAATGCTCACGCTAGCCACTGGGCGAGAATGGTAGCAATTGGTGCAGGAAAAGATCGAGGGTTTGACTGTTTACCAGAAATTAATGATGAAGTATTAGTTGCATTTGAACATGGAAATATTCATCGCCCTTATATTTTAGGTGGGGTTTGGAACGGTCAAGATGCGCCTCCTACAACTGTTAATGAAAGTGTTCAAGATAGTAATGTCCGGGTGCGAACCTTTAAAACAAGAACAGGTCATCAAATTCAGTTTATTGAAGAAGATCGAGGAAACAGTAAAGCTGGGATTTATATTGAGACAACAGACGGACATCAGATTCGATTAAATGATAGTGAAAAGTTTGTGGAAATTCAAACAAATGGTGGTCACGAATTACGATTAGATGATAAAAATAACTATATTGAATTGAAAACGCCTAGTCATACGATCAAGATGGATAATACAGGAATTAGCCTGGACTCAGGAAGCAATATTGATATCAAAGGAGTCAATATTAATATTAAAGGGGATGGAATAATTACTGTTGAAGGAAAATTAATTAAGTTAAATTAAAAATATTATCGCAATCGCGCAACTCCAATTTAACTAAACCATCAGGACTTACGCATTAGGAACACAATTTCGACGTTTGAGATTGCTTCGCTGTCGCTCGCAATGACAGAAATACGTTGTTTTGCGTAAGTCCTGACCATATTGTTCTATCAACGATAGATCGTAGTCATTAATAATTTCACCCATGGTTTAACCACCAATTAAGACACTCGAACAACCCCCGGCAATACTGTTAACAGAAACTGTTTCTTGAATCATATCTCCCTGACGACAAGCAGGTAAACCATTAATCAGTACCGTATTGCTACCTGTAATCACAACACCGTTTCCATGAGGAGGTGGAACTGGGGGAACTAAGAGTATTTCGCAAAAGTTCTGATCGACGGCAGCCATAATTTTGAGTGCATTGGAAATACCTTCTTGCATCTTTTTTAGAGCCTTTGCAGCGCCAAGGCCATTATTAGTATTGATTGCTGTGGTAAACTGGGCAACAGATTTCATGATTTTTGCGCTCTCCTGTGCCAGTTGAGCAGCACCTGCGGGGCCTAAGCCACGCCAAGCTGGTTTACCACCAATAAGAACATTGGAACTACCCGGACTAGGCTTAAGGATAGAACCGTGGGCTGTCATGTCTCCCGCCCGTGCAGCAGGTTTACCAACCATTTGTTGTCCTCCAATTTATCGAGAGTTTGAGAGGATGTTTTAAAAATCAAATGTGCTTACCTTGCCCTCTAAATCTCCCAATCCAGAGGGTCTTTTATCTGGCCAAAAATTGGAAGGTTAAGGGGGGCAGTTGAAATAGCAATCAAAACTTTTTAGACAACCTCTGAAGTATTGTAATCTTATTCTATAATAAAATGTTGAAAGAGAATTCCCGTTATAATCCTTGATTTAACGGTGTATAAAATCCGCATAATTACTATAGCCAAGTCATTGCGACTGGAACGGAGTGGAAGGAAGCAATCTCCGTGCATCCCTGAGATTGCTTCCTTCCGTCGCAATGACAACTGTTCAACCGGATTCTATATGAGAGTGTCAAACCCATCCCTTAACTTCTGTGTCAGTTAGAGGGCGTTCAAGTTTTGCATACTCACTTTCTGTGGCTTGCAAAAGATGTGCCATTGTTACAGGTTCTCCCAAATCTGCTGCTAAGAATGCTGCATTTAAAGCAATATTACGAATATTTCCCCCAGGAAGATTTAACTTTGCAAGTTTCCTGAAATCTAAACCTGCTGTGGGTGTTTCTTTGGGAAAAATTCGTCGCCAAATTTCTGTACGCTGAGTTACATCAGGTAACGGAAACTTCACCACAAATCTAATTCGTCGCATAAAAGCATTATCAATTGCTTCCTTTAAATTTGTGGTTAAAATTGCCAGTCCGCGATAAGCTTCCATGCGTTGCAGAAGATAGCTAACTTCTAAATTAGCATAGCGATCGCGACTATCTTTAACGTCACTCCGCTTCCCAAATAAAGCATCTGCCTCATCAAAGAGTAAAATCGCGCCTCCCGTTTCTGCCTTATCAAAAACCTGTCTCAAATTCTTTTCAGTTTCTCCAATATATTTACTGACAACAGAACTCAAATCTATTCGATATAAATCTAGACGCAATTCTCTAGCTATTACTTCTGCAGCCATTGTTTTCCCAGTTCCACTCGCTCCAGCAAATAACGCAGTAATTCCTAACCCTCGTTTCCCTTTTTGCACAAATCCCCAATGTTCATAAACTGTTATGCGTTGTTTTACATGGGTCGCAATATTTTGTAAGGTTTGTTTTTGGAGTTCAGGAAGCACCAAATCATCCCAACTAGCTACTGCTTGAATAGGTTGAGCAAGTTCATCCATTTGAGGTTGAGCGTGATCACGACAAATGTGCCAAATTTTCTGAGTAATTAGTTTATTTTGATCGGCAGATTCTAATGATAAATCAGAAGATATTAATGGGGAAATTTGTTGACTTATAGAATGAATTTCTGTTGCACTGAAATTAAACTGAGCCACCAGTCGATCAACAAAACCATCCAGATTAATTTTCTGTTCTCTGAAGGTTTGATGCCAAGTATGTCGTTGTTCTAAAGTGGTAGGTTTATTAACTTCAAACGTTATTACTTGACGATGTTGTTGAGGTTTTCTATCTTGACGACTAACAATTAAAGGACTATCAATTTCTTCAATAAAATAGGTAATGGCATTTTCTTGACTAATATCTATTGAAGTTACTTGATTAACTTCTAAAAATAGAGTTGCTTGACTTAATCTTGCCTCCCTTCGCCAGAGTTTAATTAGTTGATAGAGTTCATTCAAATTAGTGGGAATAACCTGTGATGAAATTTTGTATAGCTTGAGTTCTAACTGATAACAAACTGTAGCAGCTATCGCTATTTTGGCGCTTGTTTCATTACCATACAGTTGAATTATTGGTAAGTGTAATCCCTGCTTTATATGTATATCTAAATCATCTCCTTCCTTCTCAAATTTACTTAATTCTGGATAATTTCGAGTTACTTTTTTCCTAAAAAGTGAGGAGACAGAATCCAGGTTTTGCGACTTGAATAGATTATCTGTAGGGTTCAAGCTATAATTCCAAACAGAAATAATTTGGTTAACAATTTCCTGATGAGAATTAACTAAAGTTCCATTAGTTACGACAGGTTTAATAATGCTAATTAGTCGTTCATCTAACTGATTTGTTCCGACTAGAAAATGAAAAATTCGTTCATCAATTTTTAAAGGACTAAGGGTTAAGGATAACCCAGGTTCTACTTGTATTAATTTCCAGTATCGTAGCGGAGATTCTGGGGCGAATGCACCTGTATCAACTCTTTCAAAAATACTTTGAGCTAGACTAAAAGTGGGAAAATTATATTGGGGATTAACCTGAGCACCTGCACATTCAGAAGGCCAAAGAGGATCGAGTTCCATACCAACACAAAGTAATATAATTTCTCGCTCAAACTGAGATAGATTAAATCTATGACAAAGATAATTAAGAGTTGAGCATTCAGATAAGTGAGTTGAATTAGATTGTGATTTATCCGTTGTATTTAATTGTATGTTAGATTTACCTTGTAATTGATTAGCTCGTTCTTGTAGTTTTTGGCGAATTGGTTCTAACTGTGCCAATAAAGTTGAGTAGATATCCATAGAATTTTCAAAAGGAATAGAAGTCATGGAATGTGAATTAACGGCCCTGAATATCGGTTATTCTCAACAGTTAAAAAACTTTCTGCACCGTCAATTTGAACTCGAACTAGGTAATCGCCATTTTTTATTTTGGGGAGTGAAAACTGAATAGAATGAGAAGCTTGACGACGTTTTTTTCCAGGCAAAATCAAAGACTCTAAATTTTCACTTGACAGACTATTTAAAAGCAAAAATAATCGTTGAGTAGGTTCAACTATCAAGTCTACATAAATGGTTAATTTGCCTGAATAAAAATCGTCTCCCAAATTTTCTAAATCTTCTAAATCACCAATTTTTATCTCTGGACAAAGAATAAAAGGTAAGGCGTTAGATTCAATAACACGTTGAGGTTCTGACGTAGAATCAATTGATTTTAAATGAACAATTTGTAGCCCTTGTACTCCAGCTTTAAGCGGCTCCCGTTCTTGAGATGAAAGTGTGGAAAAATCTAGTTTTACTTCCGTATCACTAACAACTTGAGGAGTAACTCTAGCTTTTCCAATTTGTACTCTGACATTTTCATTTAAAAGTTGTTTCCCTTGAATAGTTAAAGTCTTCGTAATTATAATAGATTGCTTATTGCCGTCTGAACTTTCAAATTTGTCAATTGAGGGACGATTAAGCACCGTAGAAAATTTACGAGAACGCACTGGTAAAGATGCTTTACCCATTTTTTCCCCTTCTATTAAAACCGCAGTAGCTTTGAAGGCAAAAGAAAGAATATAAGGAATTTGAAAAAAAATAGACCAGATGCGGGAAAGCTCTTCTGAATTCATTTGAATTGGAACAAATTGTACCATTTGTACCTGTTCATCTAAAGTTGAGTCTGCTAAAAATCGGAAGGATGAACTTTCTGTAACACTGCGAATCATTTCAGGCGTTAATATAGGCTGATCGACAACAGTTTGGATGGCACTTCCTAATAAACGCTGCGGTTCTAATTCCTGTTCATTACCATAAAAACTTAATAAATAAAATAAATCAAGTCCCGCTTGAGCGTGTTTAATTAAATTTTCTTTGGGACGACGGGTGCGTAGATCTGTATTACGCCAGGCTGGACTAGGGCTAGCTTGATAAAGAAATATATTAACCCCTACATCAGGCATTCCACTCCCTGAGTTATCTGGTCGCAAGGTTGTAACTTGAGCACCTGGAACATCATCCACGACTCCCGTCTGTAACATTCGTTGCAGAACTGCGGTAACAGTGGCAATAGCAAGATGGTTGCTCATAAATTATAGGGAGTATTTAAGAAGTTTGTATCCAATTTCTGTATCCAATTTTGTAAACAATCAAGATTTAATCTCTTGACAACCTTTAATATTAAGATTTTTTACAAAGTTTGCTGCAATTAAGTTTTACTTTAAAATAAACTTAAGATACTAATTTTTTGAAAAAAATTTTAGCTGAATTGCCAAGAAGCGTCACGCCATAATCTTTGATTTGGTGTGAGATGAATCGCCGGCAAATTAAATAGGTTCGATGCCCATTCAATTCGCCAATATCCCAGCAGAAGCTTTCGCCTTGATTGAAAAACTTGTATGATTATCTTGCAATACCCCGGAAATTTTTCACCATGCGTACTGCCTACCAATATAAATTAAAGCCCAATAAGGAACAAATAGCCACAATAGAAATGTGGTTAAAATTGTTGCGTCGGCAGTACAACTATCGGTTGGGTGAAAGGTTCTCATGGTGGTCAGAAAACCGTTGTCCAGTTAACGCTTGCCCGTTGGTGATGCCAATTCCTCAACTAAGAGATAATCCAAATTATTACTCTCAAAAACGAGATTTGGTCAATACCAAAGACAAGTTTCCTGAGTACAAACTAATTCATTCTCAGGTGTTACAAGATTGCATAAAACGGGTAAAACTTGCCTTTGATAGATGGTTTAAAGCAGACAAAAATGGACATAAATTAGGAAAACCAAGGTTTAAGGGAAAAGGACGTTATCATAGTTTTACTTATCCTCAAATCAAACAAAACTGCATAGAAGAAAATCAAATTAATTTGCCCAAAATTGGAAAGGTAAAGCTAATTCAGCATCGTCCAATACCAGAAGGGTTGACAATTAAAACTGTGACGATTAGTCGTAAAGCTGATGGTTATTATGTAACCTTATCCCTAGAAGACAAATCAGTTCCAGCTTCGAGTTGTGAAGTTGAACCTACATTAAAAAATACTCTGGGAATCGATATGGGACTAAAGGAATTTTTAGTAACAAGTGAAGGAGAGTATGTGCCTATTCCTCAATACTATCTAAAATCTCAGAAGCGATTAAAAACTCTACAAAAACGTTTATCTCGAAAGAAAAAAGGAAGTAAAAGATGGCTCAAGGCTGTCAAAGCTGTTGCCAAACAACATAAAAAAATAGCTGATCGACGTAAAGATTTTCATTTTAAAACAGCCAATGAATTGTTATCAAAAGCGGATATTATTGCCCACGAAAACTTAAACATTAAAGGGCTAGCAAAGACTCGTTTGAGTAAATCAATTAACGATGCTGGATGGGGTCAATTCCTGTCTATTTTAACTATCAAAGCCGAAAATGCTGGACAGAAGACTATAGCAGTAAACCCCAAAAATACCAGCCAAGATTGCTCAAATTGTGGTGAAAAAGTCAAGAAAGAATTAAGCATACGAACCCATTCTTGTCCGCACTGCGGCATAGTAATAGACCGCGATGTAAACGCGGCGATAAATATAAAAAATAGGGCGGCAGGGCATTCCGTTCTTAAAGCTCGTGGAGCCCGATGCAATGGCAGGGCTGCGAAACGAGAAGCCTACACTATAGCGCCAGCTTAGTGTGGGAGTATGTCACACGATATTAAATCAAGTTATAGCAATTTTCAATTGCTTTAGGTGGAGGTTAGAATTTTGAGTCGAATAAGCTAAACTGTTCGACATTTAACATTAGAATTGTGAATTTTCCATCTTCTGCTCTTCCTTTGCTGTTTTGGGTATTCCAATCTGAATGCTAGACAGCTTAGTTCAAAAATAATGTCAGATTAGATAAGGACAATATTAGATATGGCTCGCCTAGACTACTCTGCGCCTGGTGTATATGTTGAAGAAATTGAGCGTGGCAGTCGCCCCATTCAAGGGGTCAGCCTGAGCGTTGCTGGATTTGTAGGGTTTACAGAAGATATACGGGGGGATGCACAACTATTTGAACCGCAACTAATTACCGACTGGAGTCAGTATTTAGAGTGTTTTGGTAAGCCTGGTTCAGATGGATTTACTGACTTTGGAGCTTATCTACCATTTGCTGTTAGGGGATGGTTTGAAAATGGTGGGGGTCGTTGCTGGGTGGTGAGTCTTGGCACTCAGTTGCCTTTACCTGCTAGTAAAAAAACTGCAACAGAGGAAAGGCCAGCTCTAACTGAAGTAAAAACAGTAAGTCAGAAGCCGTCATTATCCTTTAGTATTAAGCCCGATGAACAGGAAAATGGCCGGATTAATGTTCTTGTGCAACCTGATGAGCCGTTACCAAACGATGACCCAGATGAGGAACCCTTCGACACCGGAGAATACTTCAAGCTGACCCTGATACAGGGTGACAATATATTAAAGGAAGTGAGAACCGTTGAGGGACAAGAACAGGAAGTTGATGCGGTTTATCGTCATCTCTCCATGAGTACCGAACCAGAAGCAGGAGTTTTTGTAGAAACGGCTTTACAAGAATCACAATATATCAATGTTGAAGTGCTTTCTTCTGAAGGTATGGCCTTGTCTCGCCGCCCTGCTAATGGTTCCTACGAAGTTAGTCCTCCTCCAGAGGTTTATCCTGTTGACCAGCTTTACCGCAAGACCTATGGGGCGCGTAAAGGTAAAACCGGAATTCAAGGCTTGTATGAAATTGATGAAGTGGCAATGGTAGCCTGCCCAGACATGATGTTAGCCTATCAACGGGGAATGCTTAACCTAGAACAAGTTCACGGTATCATGGAAATGATGCTCATAGGCTGTGAAAATGCGGCTCCTAGTCCACCCTATCGTATGGCGGTGTTAGATGCTCCTCCAGTTAAGGTCAGACGGGGAGACGATCCTGTTTTACCAGAACAGAATAAGCCCCAGGATGTGAAAGATTGGTTAGATCAATTTGGCCGTCGTTCTCAATTTGCTGCTCTCTATTATCCTTGGATTCGGGTTCCTAATCCTAGAGATAATGGAAAAGGCATTTATGTCCCACCCTCTGGTCACATGATGGGGATTTGGTGTCAAACGGATGAAAGTCGTGGGGTTTATAAAGCACCCGCCAACGTAGTCCCCAAAGGCGTAATTGATATGGCCTACGACACCAATTTCCGGGAACAGGAAATGTTGAACCCCTTGGGAATTAACTGTATTCGTCGTTTCCCTAACCGTGGGATTCGGGTATGGGGGGCACGGACATTGGTAGAACCCGATAATATTCTCTGGCGCTACATCAGTGTAAGACGACTGATGAGCTATATTGAGAAGTCAATTGAATTGGGAACCCAATGGGTCGTTTTTGAACCCAACGATGAAGACTTGTGGGCGCGAGTCCGGCGTACTGTCAGCAACTTCCTAGAACGCATTTGGCGAGAAGGGGCCTTATTTGGTGGTTCACCGGAAGAGGCATTTTACGTCAAGTGTGATGGCGAACTGAACTCAGAAGATACCATGCGTATGGGTATGCTTTATATTGAGGTGGGTGTAAGACCAGTGCGTCCAGCAGAGTTTGTGGTGATTCGCATTAGTCAATGGGCACCGAACCAATAAAATACAGGTTGCTAATTAGTTATCAAAAGATTCAATCATTTTTTCTACGTTAAAAGGAGTTGAAGCATTATGGGTGAATTGCTGACTGCCTGTAAGTTTTACTTTGAAGCTGATGGCATTACAGAAAAACAAATTCTAGAGGTTGCAGGTTTGTCGGTTGAGTCTCCTGTCGCTGGAGATGGGGGTGTATTGGGTTCTACCAAACAAGGTAAAAAAACCCGTCAAGCTACACCGACTAACGAAAAATTTAGCAATGTCACAGTGAAGTTAGTGGCAACCACTGATAAAGACCTCTATACCTGGTACAAAGACTGCAACACAAATGATGGAGGAACTTCATCCTGGGATAGCAATCGAAAAGCAGCTTCTGTTAGTGCTTATGACCAAGGGGGAAATATTCAAGCCCGCTGGGAAATTGTCAATGCCTATCCCTGCAAATATGAAGGTCCCAGTTTTTCTGCTGGAGATACGAACATGGCAAATGAAAGCTTGGAAATAGTTCACGAGGGAGTCAAGCGAGTTCAGTAGAATGCCGAAAAACAACACTCAAGGATTAAACGGGGCTGTGGGTAAACTTCCGGAAATGCTAACAGCTTCCCGTTTTTATTTAGAACTCAAATTAGATGACAGTGAAGAACCTGTAGATGGAATATTTCTGGAATGTAAAGGATTTAAACGTTCTCAGGAAGTTGTTGAATTTTGTGAGGTTACGCCCCAACAATGGGGTAGTAAGCCTGCTAAAGTGGGCCGAATTGTTCGGACAAAAATTCCCGGTCATGCCAAGACGGAGAACATTGTTTTACGACGAGGTATGACTAATTCACTAACCCTTTGGAAGTGGTTTAATGCTGTGGAAGAGGGGAACTGGGGCCAACAATTGCGGGATGGTTCTCTCGTCATCTACGATCAAGCAGGTAATGAACAAGCTCGGTTTGAATTTAGAGGTGCATGGCCAACTCGTTATAGTGCAATGGATGTCAGTGCAAATAGTAGCGAGATTGAAATTGAAGAACTAGAATTAGCGGTTGAAATCTTGAGGCGAACCCAATAATTTCTGATGTGGCAAACCGAGTTTGAATTTACTTTACCGAAGGGATATTTAGATTCTGATGGCAATGTTCATCGGATTGGAATCATGCGTTTAGCAAAAGCAATTGATGAAATTGTACCTCTGCGCGATCCCCGTGTGAAGTTAAACCCTGCTTATGCAACAGTGATAATTTTATCAAGGGTTGTGACTCGTCTTGGTGCATTAGATGAGATTAATCCTGTGATTATTGAAAATTTATATGCTTGTGATTTAGACTATTTAATTAATTTTTATCGTAATATTAACGATTTAGAAGAAAATAATTTAAGTGCTGAAAAAGAAGATTGACACTCTGCAATTTTATGATAACTTCTTCAAACATACCCCCAACAGAATTTAACTTTACACTCCCAAAAGGATTAATTGATGAGGAAGGAAATATTCATCGTCAAGGCATAATGCGGTTAGCCACGGCCAAAGATGAAATGGTTGTTCAGAAAAATACTCGCGCTCAAACTGAACCTATATATAGTGTTTTAGTCCGCTTGTCGAGAGTGATTACTCTGTTAGGGACTTTATCCTCCTTAACACCAGAAATATTAGAAAATTTATTTACAGTGGATCTGGCTTATTTGCGGGAGTTTTATAATCGGATTAATCAACAAAATCACGCTTATTTTGGAGTTCAATGTCCTCAATGTAATCATGATTTTAGAGTTGATTTAGCACTATCGGGGGAGTCATAAGCTACCCCTCAGAACAACTCCGTGAGGAGGTAGCTTATATTGCTTTTCATTTTCATTGGTCTTTAGAAAATATTTTGAATTTAGAACATTCCAGTCGTCGAGAGTGGGTTAGAGAAATTAAAAGAATTAGTAAAACTAGAGAAACTCAAATTTAGTACCAACTTGTGCTTATTAGCCCAGATTAAAAAAGATGCACAAATCTTGAAAATGATTATTTTACATAACTAAAGGCTTTGATATGAGTCAAATTAAGGCTCTAGAAAAACCCTTAAATTTCGGTTTCTGGGCTAATAATTGAAGCTGACTCCCTGTTTGAAAAGATTTGTCATACAGGACTTACTCAGTACCACTATAATATAGCGTAAATTTTGTCATTATTTTAAGATGGAGCCACTATAATTAGTGCCGTTACGTAAGCACTGTTCATCTTATCATTCCCACACTTTCGCAAAGGCACTACCCAATATTCCAATGCTGCAATTCTTGTCTAGCAATATTTTGAACTATATCTATACCTTTTGAGAAAAATATTTTTGACAAACTTGGGAATATTTTCTGCGGAGCAACCGTTAATAGTAATAAGAGAGTTGAAGCATGAAGCACTTAAATGCCTAAATGTAGCGGCCAGCAATAATAAAGCCCCGGTGAATTGCTGGGGGAATTTTTTGAGTTAAAAATCTCAATGATTGCGAGTCGCTATAGTTAATTTCTGTAAAATCCGTTATCAAACGAAGTTATCCCGTAGGGAAAGCTATTTGCTTCATGTCAAGACCTGGAAGGCTAGATATATCTACTTTTCAGTAGCTTTGACTAGCCAACGAGTCGCACTAAAGTATAATCACCATGAAACGCACTATAAAAACAACTTGGCAATCAGCAACTAGACTGCTGGCGATCGCCACTCTCACGATACTATTGGCACTGGGACTGACATTATTCACATCAGGCAAGCCTGCGTTTGCTGCCCCAGTGGATGATCTCAATAACGTTGACTGGGCATCAATTCGAGGCTATACCAGTCAGCAGTTTAACAACTATTTCGATCAGAAAAAAGCCGAAGGCTACCGTGTGATTGACATTGAAGTAGACGAGATTAATGGTCAACCTCGTTATTCAGCAATTTTTCAATTCAACCCCGACAAACGTGGCTGGGCAAGCTTGCGGAATCTGAATCACCAGCAATTTTCCCAAGAATGGCAGAATTACGAAGCCAAAAGCTATCGTCTAATCGACCAGGAAGCTTACATGCTCAACGGTCAACGACGTTATGCTGGTGTTTGGGTTGAAAACAAAGAGAATGTTGGTTGGGTTTCCTATCGCAATGTCGATAGCGCTGAATTTTCCAACCGGTTCAAGACTTACACAGAGCAGGGTTACCGCATGGTGGATATCGAGGCGTATCCCAGTGAGGCTAAGACTTTGTATGCTGCCATCTGGGTTAAAGATGAACAGCTTCTACCGTGGGCAGTACATCGGGACATGACCCAGGCACAATACAAGTCGAAATTTGACTCGTTTAAGAATCAGGGCTACCGGGTAATGGATCTTGAGTCTTATCAACAAAATGGTCAGCAACGGTATGCTGCCATTTGGGTGAAAAACACCAATGGCAGAGGTTGGGCTGCCCGTCGGGACATGACAGCCAATGTATTTGGCAACTGGTGGAAAACCTATAAGGACGAAGGATATCGACTGGTTGACTTTGAAGCCTACCCAACGGCTCAGGGTACTCGCTACGCAGGTGTCTGGCGGCAGAACGGCGATCGCCTCAGTTGGTCTGGCAAAAAAGCGGTGGATAATGCGATCGAGGTATACAAAGATGCAAATAAGTTGCCTGGAATTAGTGTAGTGATTGCCCGCAATGGCAAGATCCTTTATTCCCGTGGGTTTGGCTTTGCCGATATTGAGAAGCAGAAGGTTGCCCACGCCGGTACGGTCTACCGACTGGCATCGGTTAGCAAACCGATTACTTCATTGTTGACGATGCGTTTGGTGGATCTGGAGAAAATTTCCCTTGATGAAGCTACTCGCACCTATGTCCCCAGCCTGCCAAATCATCATACCCATGAGGTCGATCAACTGATGCGCCACCGTTCGGGCATTCGGCACTACAAGGGTACCGATGGAGATAGTTGTGACGTTACAATTCCAAATAATCCGGCTTGGAAAGACTCTAGCGACACCCAATATCCAACTGCCACACAGGCGGCTAGTCTATTTGAGGATGATCCGCTGATGTTTTCACCGGGTTCTAAGTTTTGCTACAGCACCCATGCGTACACCGTGCTAGGGGCTGCTCTTGAAGGTGCTGCAAAAATGTCATTTCCAGCGTTGGTCAACCGCGAACTGACCCAACGGTTGAATTTGCCGACGCTACGACCGGAATTCCGCAATCAATCTAACCCTGAGCGCGCTAACATATACAAACTCTCCAATGGCAAGAATGTGCTGTCCTCTCGCGACAACCTGAGTTGGAAATATCCCGGCGGTGGACTTGAGTCCTCTGCGATGGATCTGGCTCGTCTTGGGATGAAGGTCTTTGATGGATCGGTAATCTCAGCCCAGTCACTTAATACTATCTGGCCGGAAAGTACATTCTTCCATGGTGGTGCTCAGAATGGCGCGAAGTCTTACTGGCAAATCGATTTCAATGACAAGACCGTGATTGCTGTCCTCTCCAATCAAAACAGGGGAAAACCTAAATACCTAACCGATACCCTCCGTAGCATTGTGAATAATAACTAGGAAACCTGATAGTTTCGGTTGTGACATACTCCCACACTTACTCGCAAGAGAAGTGTGGGCTTCTGGTCAGTGTGGGTTTAACAAGCTATACGATCCTTCTATTTGGCGTAAAACTAGAGAAGATACTGTTACTTCAATTGGATTTGGGATTTGGGTTCATACTCGCAAAGAAAATACTGCTGCACAAAGGGCTGGGTTGGCGTTGGCGGAGCCTAGCGGCAGCTATATCGCTCCTTGGAATTGGAACGACCTAATTACTTATCCCACACTTTGCTGATGCACTACCGATCTTTCTTGTAAATCCTAGGAAGTCCCTTAGCATCTGTGAAATTAACATTCTCTATAGCAACTTTATTGAAGTTAATTCCTTTTAGGTTTGCATGACTGAAGTTGGCATAGTTAACATTTGCATGACTCAAATCTACATAACTTAAATTCGCATGGCTTAAATTTGCATAACCAAGGTCAGTATATCCTAAATCAGCATAACTCAATTCTGCATGACTTAAATTCGCAATAAATAAATTGGCTCGTCGCAGTTTAGCATAGGTCAAATTTGCACTATCTAGTTTTGCCCCCTTCAGGTTTGCACCTTCTAAATTAGTTTTTACCAGTTTAGTTTTGCTGAAGTTAACATTCTCTAAATTAGCACCTGCTAAATTTTGACCGCTCAAATCCTGTGTCCAAACTTTTGAATGATTGACAATTTGCCAAACTAGATACCATTTTGGATCGACTAATTCTTCATTTAATTGAGTATTTCTGAGGTCAGCTCCTGCTAATTTTGCTTGGCGTAAGTCAGCATTTTGTAGATTTGTATCTCGCAGGTCAACATCTCGTAAATCAGCTTTTCGGAGGTCAGCATTCATCAAATTTGCCCCTCTGAGGTTTGCTCCTCTAAGTTTTGCTTTCCTTAAATCAACATTCTGAAGAAATAAACCCTGAAGATCCGTGTCTTTCAAATCACAACCACGACATTCTCTTTTTTGCTGTAATTTCTTTACTACTTTAGGAAGTTGGGAGGAGACGGGTATTGCTAAACCAAATACCAGCCACGGAATTATTATAATCACAGCCATTATTTTGCAAATTTTGTCAAGATTCTGTTTCATTAATCAGTTTGAAATTTATAATTTTTATTCTAAAGTTTCTTTGGGTTATTGAACGTTGGATAAATCACCTAACGACCTGCATTTTCAGAAGCCAAATCAGGCTTTACCTAACAAATAATTTAAAGCTTTGAAGGATTTTTTTTTAGTAAACTACCAAGTTATTTCTATGGGAATCATTCCCAAATTTTCAGAAAATATTATAATTCAATTTTTACAGCCTGTACTTGTTCTGTTAACTGGTCAATCTCTTGTTCTAAATTTTTCCAATTTACAGCTCCCTGAAATGAATTTGGGAAAGATTGTAATTGTTTTTCAAAGTTCAATAAATCTTTTAATAGTTCTAGTTTTTGAGTGTTATCATAAGAGCTATTAAGAACTTTATTTTGCATATCCTTTAACTCTAAATCAAGATTTAATCTTTTTTGTTTAACTCGCACTTCTTGTTCGGCTATTTCAATTTTATGCCGCATAGCTAGAAAATTTTCTCGCCATTTATTCAAGGATGAAATTAAATCTTGAATCGTTTTTGATGGTCTAGCACTGCCTTGAGTAACTTCAATAATTCGACTTAATTGTTCTTGAACTTTCTTTAATGTATCAATTTGATTAACGGCTGTAGCACGGGGTTCTAACTGTTGTTGAATTTCTACTTGGAAACCATTGCAGTTTTGCCCAATTTCTGTCATTACTTGAGCAATTGATAAAATCGACTCAACTGTCTCTTGGGACAAACGACTATCACCCAGTTCAGTTAGTTCCTCAGTTTGCTTA
Organism: Dapis brunnea BLCC-M229; assembly: GCF_050015995.1. Taxonomy (NCBI): domain Bacteria; kingdom Bacillati; phylum Cyanobacteriota; class Cyanophyceae; order Oscillatoriales; family Microcoleaceae; genus Dapis; species Dapis brunnea. The sequence goes on from NZ_JBNHEP010000212.1 coordinate 22,249, forward strand.
TAAATTGCGTGAAAGTGCTGTGATTTGTCAATTTGATTCATGGCCACTCCCAAAATTTTTAGCTTGAGTTAACAAAAAGACTTTTTCTGACCCTAGATATAGCTTAATATAGTCAGCATTAGTAATTAGCAATTAATGACAATTAAAGACCAAAATGCCCCTGGCAAACAACAATCAACCTCAAGATTATATCGGATCGGGCATCGCCTTTCCCGGTCAAACCAGTGTTACTGGAGAAGTATTGCTCAGTTCATCCACTCGTAATATTGAAGAATCTATTTGGATTATTCTCACTACCGATATTGGAGAGCGAGTTTATCGTCCTGATTTTGGTTCTCGCCTCTCAGAATTGGTGTTTGCACCTCTGAACCGTGAAACCCTTTTACTTCTGCGTCTCTACGTCGAAGAAGCTTTAGAAATGTGGGAACCGCGTATTATTCTCAAAGAGGTCCGAACAAACCCAGATCCGATTAGAGGAATGGTAGAATTAGAAGTTATCTATCAACCTAAAAACAGTTTTGAAAGTCGTAGTTTTGTTTATCCATTTTACCTAGAAGCAAGTAGTTAATAACCTAAAGTAATTTGGAATATTTCGAGTAATTTTAAAATTAACTACAACACATTAACTGCAAAATGACACTACTAATAAATTTAGTTTTGTATATCCAAAATATAGCCATGATTACCGAAAAAATTTGGTTTAAAGCCTCCCCTTTTAAGGGAATAATATAATGAATAATGAATAATTACCTCTTCTTATAACGGATAGGATTGGCGCTCTTGGAATTTTTTTCTTCTTTCTCCATGAATGGAGAGGCTTTATACCTTTATTTTTCGGTAAATATCAGTTTAATGAAAGTAATTATTTTTTCTAAAATATAATCAATAAAGTCATTTTTTTTCTGAGTTGTATATATTTTTAATCAACTCATTATTAACGTTTTATATTAACAATTATGGTGAACTTCAATTTCTTACCTAATTTACCCAAACCAAATCTTGACGATCGCAAATTTGAAGACTTAGTACAAGAATGTTTGCTGCGCATTCCTCGCTATTGTCCAGAATGGACGAACCATAATCCAAGCGATCCAGGCATTACAATGATTGAACTGTTTTCCTGGTTAACAGACCAGATGTTGTATCGATTCAATCAAGTTCCGCTACGCAATTATATTGTATTTCTGGAAATGTTGGGAATTCGTTTACAACCTCCAGCAGCAGCGCGAACACTGATAACCTTTGAACTAACAAAAGCACAGAATATCCCCTTTTCCATTCCTGCTGGGACAGAAGTTTCAACAGAACGCACAGAAACTGAAGAATCTATTATTTTTAGCACAGATAGGAATTTATTAATCGGAATTCCTCGGATCGAATGTTTTTTGAAAGCCAGAGAATATCATAATCATGGAAACCTCAGTAACGATAGTTTAGAAGCTATTTTCCCTCGGACACGATCGCTTTGGAGTCAGCAAGAAGATGGAGAATGGCTAAGTACAATTCGCACCCCAGTTTTCGAGCAACAACCCCAACGAGGTAATTGTTTTTATCTTGTGATTAAACCGAAAGCAACAGGAGAAGAAAATTCCATTGAAGGTAATATTCTCGCCATCACCTTTAAAGGACAAGCTGCTGCTGCCACTGGCATCGATCCGAAAAATCCACCCCGATGTTGGGAAGCTTGGAATGGTCAAGAATGGGTTTCCGTTTTGCGACAGGAAAATGACGATCGCACTCATGGATTTAGTTTTACAGAAATTGCTCAACAAGGCCCAAACCCAGAACAAGGAGCAGATGTGATTTTGCATCTTCCTGGCGATTGGCCAGAGGATAATTTAGGCACCCAATATCAAGGTCATTGGATTCGTTGTATTTATCGACAATTGCAGGATAATGACCCCCAAGAATACGGTTATAGTAGTTCTCCTTTGATTTTTGGTTTGTCGATCCGGGCTATTGGTGGGGCAGTTCCCGCTACTCAATGTGTTTGGGTTAAGGATGAACTACTGGGGGTGAGTAACGGTAAACCAGGTCAAGTCTTTGAATTGCAAGGAACACCAGTTCTCGAACGCTCCAGTACAGAGTATATCGAAATTCAGCCCCCCGGCGATCGCCAACCCCGCGAACCTTGGACAGAAGTATCAGATTTCGCAGATTCTAGAGCAAGCGATCGCCATTACATTATTGATTCTCAAACGGGTCTTGTTCAATTTGGCCCCCTAATCCGCGAACCAACTCAACTCCGGCGACAAACTGAGGTACGAACTCGTTTTCAAACTAGCGATCGCCTCCGGACTCAGCTTAACGGGACAGAAACTGCTGTGAATGCCCTTCCTCCAATGGATGTTGAGACAGAAGCCAATCCTCAAGAGCGTCAATATGGTCAAGTACCACCACCAGGAGCAGAAATTTATCTGAAAGCTTACCGTACTGGAGGAGGAACTCAAGGTAATGTTGAGGCAGAAATGCTGACAGTATTGCGTTCAGCAATTCCCTACGTTAAGCAGGTAATAAATTATGAAGCAGCGACGGGAGGCACGGAACCGGAGTCTCTAGAAAAGGCAATTTTGCGAGTTCCGGGACTATTGCGCTCTAGTCAACGGGCCATTACTCGCAATGATTTTGAATACCATGCAATGCGAGTTCCCGATGTAGATGTGGCTCGCGCTCATTGTTTGGATGCGAACATAGAAATGGATAAACAGTGGACAGAGCCAGATGCTATTAAACCTGGTCAGGTGTGTATTTTAACAATACCACAGGCAGATATTCAAGATTTGAGTCGGGGTTTATCTCCCCAGGAATTAAAGCTAAATGATGAGGTACGAACAAAAATTAAAGATTATTTGAACGAGCGCAAACCTTTAGGAGTACAAATTCTGCTGCGGGAACCGAAATATATTGGGGTTAAAGTGAAAGCAATGATTATTGTGGGCCAGGATGCGGATAAAGGATATGTTAGCTCTCAATTTCTGAAACGATTATATCGGTTTCTCAACCCCATTACAGGGGGAACTGAAGGTCAAGGTTGGCCATTAGGACATCCGGTTTATCCATCTGATGTAATTGCCTATTGTCAACAATTTTATCAACAAATTCCCCATGTGCGTTATTTAAAAGCGGTAGAGCTGAGGGGAATTCGTCAACAAGATCGAGAAAACTGGAGTGTTGCACCTATTCCCGAACCAGTGATTTATCCGAGTGAATTTGGAGTGGTCTGTTCTTGGGATAATCAAGCTGAAAATGAGGAACGGAGAACCGCTCATGAGATAGAATTAATACTTGATAATTGACGGATTATTGGGCGTTGCTGAATTAAGGGATGAATCTAAAGGGAACAGGCACATCCCAAAATTTAAGGTAGTGAATTAGCAGTCTAATAGAATGTTTGAGCATCTCTATTGACGAGCGAATAGCATAGTGTCTTGCGATGTAAGCGAGCTAGATAATGTCTTATATCAAGTCTCATTAATTAGCCATAATAAAAATCTTTTCTCTGATAAATTTCTCCCTGTTCCCTCAATTTTTTATTGTGGGTATTCAAAGAGACATGATATTAGACGTGTATTTTCTCCCTCAACTCTGGTCATGTAGGTCTTGCTCACAATCTGATCACCCCATACGAATATATAGGGGGTAAACTTTTAACCCATCAGTAACATAGAAGAAGCAATGCCATAATTTCACAATCTGCCACAAAGGTTCAAAAGTCTTGGCACTATGGTCTCCTACCACCCAAGCTAAAATACCTGGTTGAAAGTGGTTAACTGCTGTCCAAACCCAGATTTTGTTTTTTTTGACCCGACAAAAGTTTGTAGCTCGTCAAGTTCCCCAACTGAGGGAATATCCTCCGGGTCATAGGCATCTGGTAACTGTTGTCCCACTGCCATTACCCATCGGATAATCGTGGTATGGTGAATTCCTGTAACCCTCTCTATAGCTCGAAAACCCATACCATTGACATACATTCTGAGACAGATAATACGAGTATCATCACTGTATCCTGGTTGAATTTGGGGATTGGATACAAACTGACGACCACAATTAACACAGATGTGGCGCGTGCTTCCCACGTCTATGACCAATATACACGAATATGAGTAGATTTGCAGTCTGGACATTCCATGATTTGCTCCCTTAGTTATTCCTCTGTCAAACCATATTATTCATCCCGCAAATATGCAACGCCAAAAATTGTGGATATTATTTTATCCTCATTTCTAAGGTACAGAATTGGGCTTTTTTGTCTCCTCAAATGTTAAGTAATATTTCGCCAAGAGTATCCAAAAGAGGAAAATAGGCTAGAAATAGCAGGGTATGGCACAAAAAATTCCCACAAGTTACAGATGAGTAAGTCCAACTCCAAGCCTAAGTATAAGTTGACATCCTCCCCGGCCTAAAGGCACAGGGATTCCTACCGAGCCGTAACTCCTCGGCGAGTTGACACTTCATCGACTACAGCTACCTTGACGGTAGTCTTACGCTTGCCTCCATGTCCGCGAGAGAGTCTCGGAATGCCCTCCCGCGACTTATCAATAATTTTTATAGGCGCTTATTTTTGCCCTCAAGTTTAAGCTGCTCATTGACCTGAAAGCTTCCCTTGTTCTACTCTCAACTGAAGGAGTTTCAACAAACATCTTCTTTTCTACAGTATTTATGATACAAGGCGGGTATATAACCAATTTCATTATAACATACTATAGTAAAGTCGCCCGCTTATGGGCGAGGTTTTAAACCCAATTTTTCGGTAAAAATTTGTTTTGAATATAATACCTCTTTTAAGAACAGAGGTAGTCTGACATTATTTGAGATGGTAAATCAGAAAGCTACAAAGTAGAAATCTAGTCAACGCCTTCAGTGGAGAGTTATCATAATTGCTCTTAGTGCAAAAAAGTTTCAAATCAACCTTATTTAGAATAATATGATAGATTTTGTTAGATTAGAACTTGAATCGCAATATATTAAATTTCAGCCTGGTTCACCTGGTTATTTCAAAGCCTATGTCACAAACTACAGCCAAGATTTTTATAGTTTTTATCTAGATATAATGATACCTGGACTCGATCCAGAATCTAAGATAAAATGGTACAGCACAAAGCCTGAAGTTGCTACCAAGAAACCTCCAGGTGCAACAACTGAATTTACAGTCAATATTCATCGTTCTCCTCGTTCCGGTTATGAAAATCAATTAAAATTAACCGTTAGAGCAATTGCTATAGAAAATCCACAACTTTTCGCTACAGAAACGCTGACTTTAAAGTTGGAAGCACCCATAAAACCTCTATTATTAGAGATTCTCCATCCTAAAGTTCAAGGATATCCCGACGAAATTATTGAAATTCCTGTTAAGGTCTCAAATTTAAGTCAAGATGTAATGGCAGTAAATTTGACGTTTCAAGGAGAAGAGAAGTTCGATCCAAACTGGATCATTGATGGAACCAAAAAACAAATTACAGAACTTAATCCAGGTGAACCCCAATTTGTGACTTTTGAGTGTAAACCACCTGAAAAAGGGAAAGCTTTGAGTCAAACTTACAGCTTTAGAATCATGGCTCAAGCTGATAGAGTGATTCAACCTGAACCGGAAGTTTCGGGAAAACTTGAAGTTTTACCGAAGGGAATTATCAATTGGGAGTGTTACCCTACTGAGCAGGTTTTATCGGGTATTAGATTGAACAACAGCGTCAATTATCAAATTCAACTCGATAATTATAGTAACATGATTCAAGATATTAATTTTGATATCGTTGAAAGAACCAAACAGCCTCATCATCTTACTATTTTATCAGAGCAAGGACAAGAACAAGAACTCTTTGTCGAATATGACGGACAGCAATCTCGCTATCTTTATACTGGGTTTAATTTTTATACAATCTATCCAGAAGAATCAGCTATACAAAAATTGAAAGTGAGTCAAGTTCAGTCTTGGTTGGGGATGGGAAATAAACTTCAATTCAACCTGAAACCTTATTTATTAAATCAAGATAGAGAAAATAATACCTCAGTATTTATCAAGCCTGAAGCTCAAACAATTACTCTAGATGTTAAGCCTATTATTCCATTTTGGTTGCAATTATTAGTCTTACTGCTAATGCTTTTGTTTGGAGCATTGTGGTGGTTACTCACACCAAAAAATCATCATACTGAGCCAGTGAATTCTGTTGCTTTTGACGGTAAAGCTAATACCGTGATTAGTGGTTCGAGCGATCGGAGTATTCGCTATTGGCAAGTGGAGGGAAATCAACTTGAACCTCCACAAGTCATTACTGATAACAATGAAAAAGCGGTTCGTGTTGTTCGTTTTTTGCCGGAAGATAATCAACAAGTTGCTGCCGGTTTAGAGACCGGAGAAATTAATCTTTGGAATGTTACGAATCAACAGAGACAAGGAACCCTTTATATTGATGAAAATAAAAATGACCGTGTTTTTGGCTTAGAGTTTACTAAAGATTCTAGTTATTTATTAAGTGGACATGGGAGTGGAATGGTGCGAGTCTGGGATTTAGAGGCAATTGACTCTGGCTTGAATTCATCAGAGATACCAACTCGTAAGCAAAAAAAAGACTCTGGACTTGAACCTCTTGCTGAAACTTATGACCTTTATAAAGATAACCAGAGAATTGGTCGAGAATTAATTTTTAAACAACCTTTTGCATTACTAACTCTAGCTGTCAGCGAACGTCGAAATCAACCTCGATTAGTCTTTTTTGCAGGTCAGTATAATAAGTTAGCAATTTGGGAAAATTGGGAAACCTGGCAGAAATGGGAAGAATTTGACGCAGATTACTATTATTACAATTATTATGATTTCACAAGTTATAATGATTTTCTACAACAACAAAAACAACAATTAAAAACCAGGAATAAGCTGTATTATCTCCCTTATAGTTGGGAAAATAAACCCGGTAAATTGATTAACCAATATAATTATATTACCAGTCTAGCAACTCATGAAGAAATTAATAATACTAGCCTCCCAAATCTATTAGCTAGTGCAGACACAGAGGGATATATTACGTTGTGGAACCTTGATAAAATTCGTCAATGTATTGAACAGTCGCCAGGAAGGGGTGAGACTCTGAATTGTTCAGCAGTTCGTATAGACCAGTGGGAAAATGGTCATAAAGGCCAACCAGTTCGGACAGTTGCATTAAGTCAAAATGGCTGCTATCTTGCGAGTACTGGAGATGATGGACGAGTTATGTTATGGTCACTCAATCCCAATGGAGAACGAGTTACCAAAAAGGGAAAAGTTGTAGCTCAATTTCCAGACACTAGACTCAATAGTGTCGATATTAAAACCTTTAACGAAGAAATTCGCCTGACATTTGATGGAGAAAATCATTATGTAAATATCAAAAAAATTAAGATTAAAAATGAAGACTGTATGAATGAACGAAAACCTCGGTAGTGAGTCTAATTTAACTGGAGATATTCAGGATGCAATCAACCCGGACACCCATTTTTATACAGGAAGAGTCTCAAAAAAGCCTCAAGATTTTACGAGGTTTAACCGAGAAATATCGCTTAAAAGTTACCAATTATGATAGCCAAGAATTAAATATTGTCCTTTGGATCAAAGCAAACGATCCTCGTTCAAAGCCGATAGAAAGATGGTGTACAATTATAGATGAGCGATCGTCGATTAATAATCGTCTCCGACTGAAGCCAGAGGAGTCTCAATCAATTGATCTTCAATTTGAAGTTCCCCAGCAAGCCTCGCCAGGAACTTACCACTACACCGTATTTGCTGAAGCACCTGAACAATATCCCGATCAAGTTTTTCGTCGTCCTCAACAACTTCGGGTTCGTTTAGAGCGGGAAACAGAGTCAGACTATGAACCTGAATTTATCCTTCCTTCTACTAATCCAAATAAACCTCATGAACTTCAAGCGGGAGAAAAAGTAGAGATTCCAATTCAAGTAAAAAATCGCTCAAAATTAGTGGATCGATTTTATATTATTTGTCCGGATCTAGACGAAGATTGGTATGATGTTCGTTATCCTGAAGTTAATACAAATCTACCTGGATTAATTCGCGAGACAGATGGACTTGAACTTAACCCGGAAGACCCTCCAGGAGAAATTCAGTTAATATTGCATCCGCCTAAATATACTCCTGCTGGAAATTACTTTCCTACCATTCAACTTATTTCAAAAAATAATGAGTCTCAGCTTATTATTCGAGTCTTTTATTTATTAATTTTACCAGAATATAATTTACAATGTACGCTTCAACCGGCTAAAAATAAAGTCAAAAAAGGTCAAGCTGATTTTGATATTAAATTAACTAACGAAGGGAATACCAGACGCGATTTGACTTTAGCGACAAACTTTATACAGCAAGAAAAGCTTTGGAATTATGTTCTATCACCGCAGTCAGATGTACGAATTTTTCCGAGTAAAAGCAAGACTATTAATTTACAAGTTCAGCGGAAAGGTTGGCGATGGCGACGTTTAATTCCCAGACCAGCTTTGGAACTTCCGTTTGATGTTGAGTTAGAGGATGTTCAAAATTTACCGTTAGAGGAACCCTCACTAGAAGGAATTTTAGTTTGGGATAAAAGTCCTTGGTGGCATTTATGGTTATTGATTTTATTGGCATTAAGTCTTTTGTTAGGAACGGGATTAGCAATTTGGTGGAAATTCTTCAAAATGCCACCTTTGCCTAAAATTAGTGAATTTAGCACAATTAATCAATTATCAAAATATCAAGAAGGTGTACCGATTCAAATTAAGTGGAAAATTCGTCATCCTCAAGAGTTAGAAAAAGTTGTTTTTACTAGGATTGATAGCCAAGGAAGTAGTGACTTAAAAAGCTATCCATTTGAGAATAAAAAACTTAATTTACCAGAATTAGTTAATAAAAATCCTGAATGCAAATTGATTGAAGATCGCCATAGTAATCTGTTTGAAAGAAATATTAATAAGGTATTGAGAAAGTCTTCATTAACTACTGAAAGTGACAGCCAGAATCAAAAAGAATGCAAAATTGAAGCTCAGAACAAGAGTCAATGTGCTCTTGAGTGTACTCTGACTCAAGAGATTCTTCCTCCTGATAAATATATTTTTGAAATAGAAGCTTTTCCCAAATCTATCGATCGCCTATTTAGAAAACGTTCATCAAAAAAGGCTTCTGATTCTAGTAAGACTGATACAATTGAAGTTACTGCTAAACCTCAACCTATATTATCTCAAATTAATAAGATAGCTTCTTCTAAATCAACTTATTCAAGAATTCAACAAGAAGAAATTATTCTGCAATTTGATATTACAAATCAGAGTCAATTAAATCAAATTGAAATTATTACTCAAGATGGCGATCGAGTTACCAGAGCTGCTTCTTATTATATTCTAAAAAATGGTCAAATTCAGCCGAAAGATGTCAAAAATCTTTGGGGTGAATTGGTTTGTCCAAAAGTTGCAGATAAATCCAAGGAATTAAGTTGTCAATGGCGCTTAAATACTCGCTTGATTGAACCGGGAAATTATACATTCAAAGTAGCAGTTTACTCTTTATCAAACCTAAAAGAAGCTTCAGATTCTCAAGCATTACAAAATACTATCGTTGTTCAGCCGGCACCTTTACCTGAAATTGGGCAATTTACAGCATCAAAAGCGGTTTATGAAGAAGCTAAAAAAGAACCGATTATTCTGCAATTTGATATTAAAAATCGTAGTCAATTAACTCAATTTGAAATTATTACTCAGGATAATAATCAAGTTACAAAATCTGCTTCTTATTCTTATATTCAAGATTTAGAAAAGGCTCAAATTCTGTCAAAAGATACCAGAAATCTTTTGGGTAAGTTGGATTGTAAAGTTGCAGATAACCCCGAAAATTTAAGTTGTCAGTGGAGCTTAAATACTGGCTTGATTGAACCAGGAAATTATACATTCAAAGTAGCGGTTTACTCTTTATCAAATCCGAAAGATCCTTCAGATTCTCAAACATTACAAAATACTATTGTTGTGCAACCAGAACCTTTACCTGAAATTAAGCAATTTACAGTATCAAAAGAGGTTTATGAAGAAGCTCAAAAAGAGCCGATAAAATTAAATTGGGTAATTCAAAATCCTAACCAAATTAAATTATTCATTATCACAGCTCAAGATCGAAACGGTTCTAGTCAAGAGATTCAAAGATATCAATATCCTAGTCAAGTTGGCTCATTTTGTTCAATTTCTCAAGCGGTTGACTATCTACTGATTTGTAGAGATGTGCCAATGAAAAACTTTCCCCCTGGAGAACATACATTTCAGCTTGAAGTTATTCCTAAAAAAGCAGAAGAAAATGTCAAGTTTACTAAAACTTCACCTCCAGTTAAAGTAACGCCAATACCAATAAAGATTGAATTTAAAGTTAACGATCGATTGATTACTAAACCTGTTGTAAATTATCCACCTATTGCCATTAGTTCACCCGTATTTATTCAATTAGGATGGAAAGTAGAAGGTGGAGAGGGAATTCAAGTTGAATTACAACCTCTTGCTGATGTTGTAGAAAAGGAAGGTTCAATGACTTATATGATTAGCCAAGCTCCATTTTCTGAAACAATTACTTTGCAAGTTACTAATAGTTTAGGAGAACAAGAAAGTCGCTCTGTTATGATTCAAACTTATCAGTCTAGTAGTTCTAGTCAGTCTAGTAGTCCAAGTCAATTTGCTTTGCCCAAAACAGGAGAATTGGAAACACCTGATTCAGGTGTTGTTCAACCTGTACCGACTCAACCAGGCTCTTTAGAACCCATAGAAATTCCGCCGAAATCGGATTAAATATGGACGTTATGTTACAAACAAGAAAAGAGTCAACAATTAATAATTAATAATTAATAATTAATAATTAACAATTACCTCTCCTTGAAAAGAAGAGGATTGACTCATTGGATATGGTGAGGAGACCTGTTCTTGAAGACCTGCTCTGAAGTGCGCCATCCCACCCTACGGGAAGCTCCGAAGATCGACCGCTTGTTTCTCCTTTAAAGCCTCTCCTTTAAATCTTAATTATTCGGTGATTTTAAAAATAAAAAAAAATTATTAAGCCAACCATTAAATTAAATTAAATGAATTACGTTTAATGTACTTTAGTAAAAGCAAAATATAAATATAAGAGATGAAATTATTATTATTGTGGATTAGTATTATTGGTGTTGGACTTGGGTTTTTTATTCAAACTGCAGTTCCAGCGATGGGTGAATCGAAACTGGCAGAAAGCTCAGTTTCAGAAGCTCAAAAGGATGCAGTATCTCAGCTTCCAGACTTTGATTATAATAATGTGAAATTTTGGCAAGAACTCTGTACTACTCTCGAACAAGCTAAACAATATTCCGAAGCTGTAGCCGCTTGTCAAAAAGCGATTGAACTGAAGCCGAAGCGAAAAAATTTAGAAATTTGGATGAGTTTAGGCAATTCATTACAACAGTTAAAACAGTATCCCCAAGCCTTAGTTTCTTATAATTATCTATTGCAGCGAGAACCTAAATATTCTCAAGTTTTAGTGCAGCAATGTCAAATATTTTTAGCATTAGAGCAATACGAAAAAGCCCTCAATACTTGTGAACAGGCAATTCAAATTGATGGAATTTGGGGTCGTAGTAGTCCTGCTGAAGCGTGGAAACATCGAGCAATTGCTTTGGGGAAATTGGGAAAATTAGAAGTAGCTGAACTGGAAGGGTTAGGACAACAGGATGTGGCAAAAGCGCGTGAAATTAAACGCGTTGAAGATGTGATTAATTCTTATAGTCAAGCCTTAAAAATCACCCCTAATTCTTCCTTTTTTCTGACTAAAAAATGTGGTTTATTGATTGAAATAGAACGCTATACAGAAGCTCTTGAAAATTGTGAATTAGCGATCGCTGTGAACGAAAATTGGGAAACTACTACTCCAGCTCAAGCTTTAGAACATTTGTTGGTAGCGCGTCAAGAAGTAACCACATCCGATCCCCTTCTGGTTATTAATTCAGCAGAAGAAGCAGAAGAAATAGTCAAACAACTTCAAAATTTAGTCCGTTTTTATGAAAAAATTTTAGCGGATAATCCTGAGAATGCCAAAGCTTGGACGAAACAAGGCATTGCTCTACAAACTTTGGGACAGACTGAACGAGCGTTAACTTCCTATAGTCGCGCAGTTCAGATTCAACCTAACTATTCTCTAGCTTTGGTGAACCAGTGTGAAGTGCTGAATCAACTAGAACAATATGAACCCGCATTAAAAGCCTGTAAAGCAGCTCTGGAGGGCGATCGAGATTGGGGGGATACTCGTCCGGCCAAGGCTTGGAAGCAGAGAAGTACTGCTTTGGCTGGCTTAGAACGTTATAATGATGCTTTAGGCTCTGCAGACCGCGCTATTGAATTGGATGAAGACTACGCGGAAGCCTGGAACAACCGAGGTATGATATTATGGCATTTGGGTCAACTTCAGCAGGCACAACAACAGTATGAACTTGCGGAACTCAACTACAAACAGGGGCTTCAGTCTACTCATCGGGCTATTAAAATTAATCCTACCTATATTCGGGGTTGGTATAACCACGGTCGCATTCTCAGCGAGTACGGTCAGCTATTGAGTTTGCAGCGACAGAATGGATATAAAACTGAGAAAACCATGAATGTATTGGTATATAAAGCCTCAGTGGAAGCTTATCAGCAGGCATTAGGAGGTAATTTTACACCCAAGGATAATCTGTTCAAGGCCGATATTTTGGTGAATCAGGCTGTTGTTTTATGGCGGTTGCGAGATCCTCAATTGTTGGCACTTGCTCTAGAAGCAACTCAAGAAGCTGTTCAATTAAACCCCAAGTCTTTTGAGGCTTGGCATAACCGAGGGTTGATTTTACTTGAACTCAGGCAATATCAAGCTGCTTTGAATGCTTACACTCAAGCAGACGATCTGAGTCCTGAAAATGTTGGCGTGATTACGGGAAAAGGAATTGCCCTTTCTCGGTTGGGTCGCTATCAGGATGCTTTGGCGAATTTTGAACAAGCATTGAAACTCAATCCTGAGTATACCATAGCCCGCAAAGAGCGAGAAATTGTCTTACAAAATTTAACTACCCCGACGAGAAGTTCCGCGCTGTAATTTTTAACTTCCCCGACGGGATGAAAGTCGGTTCCAGTGTATCAGGACTTACGCAAAATACCAGGTCGTACACCACCTGTAGGGGTTAACGGCCGTTAACCCCTACTAGATAGCGGTGCGACCCCGCGTCGGCGTAAGACGCAAGGGAACGCGCACCAAGAGATTGTGGTTCTGCGTAAGTCCAGTGTATATTATTATAAGCAGGAGCGATCGCTATGAGATTATCAGATTTAGTAAACACAGTCAAACTCAGAGGAAGAGAAATTTTTACTTTCATTAACTATCCTGTTAATAGTTTTTTTCGGGTTGCTAGGCGTCAAGCACAGCAAATGTATGAACGAGCAGAATTTGGAGGAAACGAACGCAAAGATTCCCAAAAGCAAGATAGGCAAATTTTTCCACCTTTACCCAATTTTTTTCAAGACAAAAATCAAGACAAAAACCAAGTCGCATCGCCAAGTCAAGCTAGACCAAAACCCATAATTCCCGCAGAAACAGGAGGAATACAAACTTCCATTCAACCTACAATTTTAGACCAACCCATTTTTAGGGAACGTTCTCGACGACGACGCAAAGACCACAAAACTCAAAAAGTTCTCCTTCCAGATTATGAAATTCGGGATAGTTTTGGTCGCAGGTATAAAATTGGTCAGTGTCTGAGTCATTCAGCTCAAGTTCGTCAATATGAAGCCACTCCTACTGCACAGCAAAAGCAACAAGTATTGATTCAAGAATTTTTAACTCGAAGTCCATCCGATCGTTTACCTGAAGTTACCTATCAAAATGTAAAAGTTAAAGAATTTCGTTTACTAATTCCCATTGATGTTATTCAAGATTTCTATGAGGATAACGAACAAGATATCCGTTGGTATTTGATTCTTGAAAAAATTCCCAACAGTCTGACTTTACGACAATATTTGAATCAACGACATGAACCTTTAACGCCAGTTCAATTTAGTAAAATTCTGCAACAAATATTGCAAACTTTGGAGTTCTTACACAACTGTTATGAAATTCGTCCTTTTCAAAAGAACTTTAAAGGAATAGGTCATGGTAACCTCAATTTAGATAGTTTATTAGTTGTTTCTTTAAATTATAATAAAAAAGATAATGAAGAAGAAGAAGTGAGAATTTATGTAAGTCGTCTAGCACTATGGGAAAAATTAATAGAGACTTCAAACCCAGAATTATATCATCCATCTCTCTCCAAAAAAGCCGTTGAAAAAGACCTTAAAGATTTAGGTAAAATCAGCTATTTTTTATTGGGTGGAATTGAAGAAAATCCAGCTCAAGATTTAGAATGGCATGAATATTGTCATCCTCAAATCAAAAATTTCACCGTGCAATTATATTCAGGTTCCTTTAAAAGTGCAGCTCAAGCTCATCGAGAATTATTAAAGTTATCTTTAAACGATCCAGTAGATTCACCCCAAAGCATTTTTGATGATAATACAGATGTTGAAACCCCTCAACGTTCTTGGATTATTCCGATTATTCCAATCTTGGTGGCGTTAATGGCTTTTGGTACTTTTTTTGGGGGAGTATTGTATTTTTTATATCGTTTACAAACACCAAAAACAGAGGAAAAGATTATTCAGGAAGAACCAAAAATCAAGTCAATTGAGCAAGTAAATATTCCTCCATCTTTAAGTAATAAAAGAATCAGGTATGGAGCGGATAAAAGATGGAATATTACTTTGAAAACTCCAATAGGCTATGGTAGAAATCAACAGTTTTCTAAGCATTTGAATCTTCTCTCTCAAAATTCATTTAATTCACAGTCTCCAAATTCGTTTAATTTCAGTCGGACCGAAAGTAACAAAGAAACAAAAGAAGAAAAAAAAGAGCGTTTAGAAAAGACAATTATATCTAGTTTAAACAACTCTAAATTTATTGTAACTTCCCTATTTAACGATGAACTTCAGCTTTTAAAAAGTAGCGATCACTTAGAAATAGAAATTATTGCCTATGATGGTTTATTCGCTTATGTAGCTTTCAGTGATTTTCAGCGAGAAGGAAGTTTGCCTAAACTACTGTCTGGTCAAATTTCTCTCAAATCCCTCAAAAAACTCTATTCTAATCCACCCTTAACGCTAGAAGAGTTAGGAGTTTCTGATTCTGCCAATAATCAAAAAAATGTCAAAAGAAGTCTAATTTGTTATGAAACTCAAGAAGAAGTTTCTCTTGTATGTCCATTATTTGAAAACTTAGTTTTGAAAAATGCGCAGGAAAGAAGCAACTTTCTAAATCTTATTAATAAAGATCAAAATACTTCCATACAAACAGGATATAGTAAAGGAACGGCAAGAGCTTTAGCAGAATTTGAACAAGGCGGTCAAGTTGTGATTGGGATTGATTTATTTAGTAAAGTGTTTAATCAGTGTTCAGTCTATCCTTTAGCAATTGTTGGAGAAGGGAAACTGAAAGCAGTTCAACCAATTATGCAAAATAATGGTAAACCAATCACACCAGCAACAGATTTATGTATGGATAAAGGAAGCTACAAACCAAACCCTAAGATATTTAAACAAGGAGATTATCCATTAGGATATTCGATTGCTGTGATTTATTTAAAAGAAGGAAATAAAGATTCACCAGGTCGAGTGTTTTCTGATATAATGAAAACTAATGAAGGGCAACATCTATTACATTCGGCTGGATTAATTCCCATTCAATTGTCAAAATAAAGTTAGGATAAATCTTAATCAAAATGTCAGAAAAAGATTTAGAAGGTAAATTAATTGAAAAGATAATCAACGATCCAATTTTACTACGAAAACTCTGTGATAGAATTTATAAACTAATGGAAGAAGATATTCGTAATCAACAGGAACGTATTTGTAATTATCGGAGAATTTTATAATGAAAAAAAATCGTCAAGAACCTTCAGCCTATGAACTAAATTATGTCACAGCGAATAGCTTTTATTTAGAAATTGATAGTCAAATTTTAGCCTGTTTTAGTGAATGTTCTGGCTTAGGCGTTAATATTAAGCGAGAAACTTATCAAGAAGGAGGTGTTAACGATCAACAACGGATTATTTTAGGACAAGCCGAATTCACAGATATTACATTAAAACGAGGAATAACTGATGATTTAACTTTCTTAAATTGGATTGAGAAAATTTTACGAGATTCTCAAAAAATTCGTTTGAATATCACCCTGCTTCTATTTAATCAAGCTGGAGAAACGATGCAGTCTTGGACATTAATTGGTTCAGTTCCGGTTAGTTGGAAAGTATCGCCTTTTCAAGCAGATTCTAATGCTGTTGCTATAGAGGAATTAACTTTAGCTTATGAAGGTTTAACCATTTATAAAAAAGATACTTTAGAATCATACAAACGAGAATTCGAGCCAGCAAATCCACTTAATCGGAGTAGTTTAGGTTACTTTGCTAGTGATTTAGCAGATGTTGGTAGACAACATCTAAATCAAGCTAGTAGAACTCTTTCTAATTCTAGGAATTCATTAGGACAAGAAGTCAGAAATACGATGAACAATCTGGAAACTGAATACGATCAATTAAAACAACAAGGAATGGATTATGCTAAAGGAAAAGCTGCGCGAGAAATTGATAATTTAAAGCGAAAAGCATCAAGAGAACGAGATAATTTCGACCGCTTTTTATAAACGTTTTTTATAAAATTTAATTAATTAAGAGGCTGATTAATTATGTCTACATCTTCTCTAGGTTTAAAAAAATCTTTGTGTCCCCCGAAAAACCTGGGACAAAAGCGGATGTTGAAAGTTCGATCGCCTCTGATTCAAGCTTCTCAGTTAATGTTACCTCAAACTTTAGAAGAATCTGATGATTTTTTCACTTTTGCACAGGATTTTTCTCGTTCAGATTATCCTGAAAAACCAACTTCTATAACCAGTCAATTTATCGAAGACAATTTTGAGTCAGAATCTGATTCAGAAAATCAGATTAACCAGAATATAGCTGAAGTAAAAGAAGAACTTCAAACATATCCTTCAGCAGAAAAAAATATCCAAAATAATCCTCTTTCAGAACTTCATCCTCGCTTCGGTAAACAAATTATTCAAACTCAGTCACGCATTTTAACAACTGCTGCTGATAAAATGCTTTTTCCTCAGAGTCCTCAATTCTCAGACGATAAATTAAAAAAAAATCAATCAGATAATTTATCTATTGTTCAAGCGAAATGGGAAGGCGATATTTATAAACCTGTTTCCGAGCAAACATCTGTTTCTCAAGTAGATACTTCAAGCGATAAAAATCAGGCAATATCTTATTCAGTTATTCCTCAAATTACTGAAAATCAAGAAATTACAACCAATTCACCCGTAGTAGAAGAAAATAATATAAATAGACCCTCTTATTCTGAGGTTCAGCTTCATCCTTCAGACTCTACTATTACCCCCCAACAGTTAATTCCAGAGAAATCTAGTGATTTACTTCAAGAAAAATCCACAGTAAAATCACCAGAAATTACTCCTAAAATTTCAGATGAAACTATTGAAACTCAAGAGTTAACCCCAGAGCCAACTATTAACTTAGTTGAAGAAAAATCTACAGTTCAATTGCCAGATATAGCTCCTAAAGTTTCATCTGAAACTATTGAAGCCCAACAGTTAATCCCAGAAAAATATATTGATTTAGTTCAAGAAAAATCCATAGTTCAATCACCAGAAATCACACCCAAAATTTCAGATGAAACTATTGAAACCCAAGAGTTAATCCCAGAACAACCTATTAATTTATTTCCGAAAACTTCAACCATTCCAGCTTCTGAAAAAAATTTAGAAGAAGCGAATATAGCTTCAGACGAAACTCTTGAAACTCAAAAGTTAATTCCAGAGCAACCTAGTGATTTACTTCAAGAAAAATCCACAGTAAGATTGCCAGAAACTGCCCCACGAGCTTCAGATGAAACTATTAAACCCCAAGAGTTAATCCCAGAGAAACCTGGTGACTTAGTTCAAGAAAAATCCACAGTAAGATCGCCAGAAACTGCCCCACGAGCTTCAGATGAAAATATTGAAATCCAAGAATTAATTCCAGAAACACCTATTGATTTAGTTCCGAAAACTTCAACCATTCCCGTTTCGGAAAAAAATCTAGAAGAAACAAAAACAGCTTCAGATAAAACTATTGAACCCCAACAGTTAATTCCAGAACAACCTATTGATTTGGTTCAAGAAAAATCAACAATTCAATCTCCAGAAATAGCCAAAACATTTTCAGATGAAACTATTGAAAGCCAACAGTTAATCCCAGAAGCACCTATTGATTTAGTTCAAGAAGAATCAACAATTCAACCTCTAGAGATAAGCCCTAAAGCTCCAAACCAAACTATTAAAACTCAAGAGTTAATTCCAGAAAAAGCTATTGATTTAGTTCAAGAAAAATCCGTAATTCAATCGCCAGAGATAATTCCCAAAGCTTCAGATAAAACTATTGAACCTGAAGAATTATCCCTAGAACAACCTACTGACTTATTTCAGGAAAAATCAACGGCAAAATCACCAGAAATATTCCCCCAAGCTCTAGATAAAACTATTAAAACTCAAGAATTAACCCCAGAAAAAACTATTGATTTAGTTCAAGAAAAATCTATAATTCAATCGCCAGAGATAAGCACCAAAGTTTCAGATGAAGTTATTAAACCCCAAGAATTAATTCCAGAAAAACCTATTGATTTAGTTCCGAAGACTTCAACCATTCCCGTTTCGGAAAAAATTATAGAAGAAACAAAAACAGCTTCAGATAAAACTATTGAACCCCAAGAGTTAATTCCAGAACCACCTATTGATTCGATTCAAGAAAAATTCACAGTTCAATCACCAGAAATAGCTAAAACACCTTCAGATGAAACTATTGAATCTCAACAGTTAATTCCAGAAAAACCTATTAATTTAGTTCCCAAAACTTCAACCATTCCAGCTTCTGAAAAAATTGTAGAAGAAACGAATATAGCTTCAGATGAAATTATTGAAACTCAGGAGTTAATCCCAAAAAACTCTATTGATTCAGTTCAACAAAAATTTACAGTCCAATCGCCAGAAATCACACCCAAAGTTTCAGATGAAACTATTGAATTCCAACAGTTAATCCCAGAGATGTCTGTTGATTCAGTTCAAGAAAATTTGACAGCTCAATTACCAGAAATAGAAAAAACAGCTTCAGATGAAACTATTGAACTTCAAGAGTTAATCCCAGATTCACCTATTGATTTACTTGAAGAAAAATCTACATTTCAATCACTAAAAACAGAAAAAAAAGTTTCAGATGAGACTATTGAAACTCAACAGTTAATACAAGAACAACCTATTAATTTAGTTCCGAAAACTTCAACCATTCCAGATTCTGAAAAAAATGTAGAAGAAACGAATATAGCTTCAGATGAAACTATTGAAACTCAGAAGTTAATCCCAGAAAAATCTATTGATTTAGTTCAACAGAAATCTACAGTCCAATCGCCAGAAACAGCCCCAAAAGTTTCAGATGGAATTTTTGAAATCCCAGAGTTACCCGGTGACTTAGTTCAAGAAAAATCAACAATTAAATTACCAGAAACATCCTCCAAAGTTTTAGATGAAACTATTGAAAATCAAGACTTAATCCCACAGCTACCTATTGATTTAGTTCAAGAAAATTTGACAGTTAAATTACCAGAAACAGAAAAAAAAGCTTCAGATGACACTATTGAACCTCAACAATTAATACAAGAACAACCTATTAATTTATTTCCGAAAAATTCAACTATTCCAGCTTCTGAAAAAATTCTAGAAGAAACGAATATAGCTTCAGATGAAACTATTGAACCTCAAGAGTTAATACAAGAAAAACCTATTGATTCAGTTCAAGAAAAATCCACAATTCAATCACCAGAAATTACCCCCAAAGCTTTAGATGAAACTATTGAAACCCAACAGTTAATACAAGAACAATCTATTGATTCAGTTGCGAATACCTCAACTTTTCCAACTTCTGAAAAAAATCTAGAAGAAACAAAAATAGCTTCAGATGAAACGGTTGAAAACCAAGAGTTAATCCCAGAGTTAGCAGGTGATTTAGTTCAAGAAAAATCAACAGTAAAAATCCCAGAAATCACACCCAAAGTTTCAGATGATACTATTGAAAATCAACAGTTAATCCCAGAAATACTTATTGATTCAGTTCAAGAAAATTCGACAGTTCAATCACCAGAAATTACCTCCAAAGCTTTAGATGAAACTGTTGAAACCAAAGAGTTAATCCCAGAAAAACCTACTGACTTAGTTGAAGAAAAATCAGTTCAATCACCAGAAATAACTCCAGCAGCTTCAGATGAAACTATTGAAAATAAACAATTAGTTCCAGAGCTATCTATTGATTTAGTTCAAGAAAAATCCATAGTCCAATCGCCAGAAACAGTCCCCAAAGTTTCAGATGAAACTATTAAACCTCAGCAGTTAACCCCAGACCTCGCTATTGATTCAGTTCAAGAAAAATCCACAGTTCAGTCACCAGACATCACACCAAAAACTTTAGATAAAATTATTAAACATCAACAGTTAATCCCAGAAAAATCTATCAATTTATTTCCGAAAACTCCAACCATTCTAACTTCTGAAAAAAATCTAGAAGAAACAAAAACAGCTTTAGATGAAACTATTGAACCTCAACAGTTAATCTCAGAACAACCTATTGACTTAGTTCAAGAAAAATTTACAGTAAAATCACCAGAAATCACACCAAAAGCTTTAGATGAAACTGTTGAAACTCAAGAGTTAATCCCAGAACAACCTACTGACTTAGTTGAAGAAAAATCAGTTCAATTACCAGAAATAACTCCACTAGCTTCTGATGAAACTTTTGAAGATCAAGAGTTAATCCCAGAACAACCTATCAATTTAGTCTCGAAAACTTCAACCATTCCAATTTCTGAAAAATTTCAAGAAGAAACGAATATAGCTTCAGAGGAAACTCTTGAAATTCAACAGTTAATTCCAGAGCTACCTATTGATTCAGTCCAAGAAAAATCAACTGTTCAATCACCAGAATTTACACCCAAAGTTTCAGACGAAACTATTGAAACTAAAGAGCTAATCCCAGAGCAATCTCGTGACTTAGTTCAAGAAAATTTGACATTTCAATCCCCAGAAACAGAAAAAACAGTTTCAGATGAGATTATTGAATCCCAACAATTAATACAAGAACCACCTATTAATTTAGTTCCTAAAAATTCAATTGTTCCAGCTTCTGAAAAAAATTTAGAAGAAACAAATATAGCTTCAGATGAAATTATTGAACATCAAGGGTTAATCCCAGAACCACCTCTTGATTTACTTCAAGAAAAATCTATAGTTCAATCGCCAGAAACAACTCCCAATGCTTCAGATGAAATTATTGAAAGCCAAGAGTTAATTTCAGAAGAAAATATTGATTTAGTTCAAGAAAAATCCATAGCTAAATCCCCAGAAACAGCTCCAAAAGTTTTAGATGAAACTATTGAAACTCAGCAGTTAATCCCAGAAGTGCCTATTAATTTAGTTGAAGAAAAATCCAGGGTAAAATCTCCAGAAATAACCTCCAAATCTTTAGATAAAACTATTGAATCCCAAGAGTTAATCACAGAAAAAACTGGTGATTTAGTTCAACAAAAATCAACAGTTCAATTCCCAGAAAAATCCAAAACTACTACAGAAAATTTACCTTTACCACAATCAGAAATTACTGATGCTATTCCTCAAGAAATAACAGAGAATCAAGTCTCTCAAATTCAACCTCGCTTAAATCCTGAAAATTTAACTAACCTAAATCCCTTTCAATCTCATTCTCCTTTAGCTCAACAATCAGACTTTATTCAATCCCAACTGATGAATGAATTTTTTGAAAGTTTATCAACTTCGGAAACATCAACTGACATAGGTTCTTTTCAACCTTCTAAAAACCAAGCAACTCCTCAAATTCCAGAAGTTTGGTCAAATCAATTTCAGTTAATAGATGAAAGTGTTCCAGTAATAGATAACAGACAAGAAACTTGGTCAAATATAACAGAATTTCTAAATTACGATCGCTTTAATCCATCATCTAATTCTCAGTTGCCTCTGGAAATTTCTGAATTAATTACAATAGGAAAAGAACAATCTATTCCCGAACTTCCAACATCTATTTCAAGTTCTTCAGCAAAAGTGGAGAAAGTGATTGGAGAAGATGGAGAAATTACTGTAATTGATGAGGAACAGTTGGAAATGTTGGCGCGAAAAGTTTATAATTTATTAAGACAACAACTTGAATTAGAACGAGAACGTCATGATTTTAAAACAGGTGGCTCTTTGCCGTGGTTGGATACTATTAGTCAAACCGCTCCTATCAAAACACCAGGGTTTTCTTCAAGTCTAAATCGTCCCGGACAACTTCAATCACAAACTGGGGCAACGGTTTCTTTCGTTAATTATAAATTACAAACTCTTACTCGAAAAGTTTATCAACTCTTACAATTAAAAATAGAGATAGAAAGAGAACGTTTAGGACCTTACTACAGAGGTAACTTACCGTGGTAAATATATTAGGACTTACGCAGTACAACGTATTTTCGTCATTGCGACCGACAGGGAAGCAATCTCAAATCCTAGTTTTTCCTACCTCATGCGTAAGTCCTGTATATATTATAATTAATTTTTTTAAGGAGAATATTATGGCACAGCTTGTTAAGGCTATTTTGAAATGTCAGGATAATGCGCCGGATATTATATTTATGTTTAATCCCAAAGAATTAGTATTTGAAAGAGTTGTACAAATTGCAGATAATCCTGGCTCAAGAGATAATAATACTGGAGTTCCTAAAGTGAGCTTTTCTCATACTAAACCCTACCAAGTAACAATTAATAATATTTTATTTGATACTTATGAATCTGGATTAAATGTTGTGACAATTTTTATCGATCCTTTTCGGAAAGCTGTAGAATTTGCCCAGGGAAAAGAATCTCCACCTATTTATAAATTTATTTGGGGAGATCAAGTTTATCTTCGGAGTTGCTTTATTGAACGACTTAATTATAAACTTACGATGTTTCTTAGTGATGGAACTCCTGTTAGAGCTGTAATTGATAGTTTAATACTTAAAGAAACAGAGCATAGTAAACCTTCAAGGTCACTTGGTTATGATGGTACAAAAAATCAAGTTTCTGATACTCTTCATCAAGTTCGTCGTGAAATTGATAGTTTAGATAACCGCAAAAAAACTAGAAATAATCGTAAGCTTCCCATAGGAATTAATCCAGATAGAAATAGGATAAATAATTATTTTTAATTTTGGTTTTGTTGCAAAAAAGAAGGATTAGTGTATAGTTAAAACTTTAATATTTGAAATGTTTTCAAATAAATTCTATGACAGTCAATTTACCTATTAAATTAGAAAACCTTCCTAGAAATTTACCCTTAGATGGCGCTGTCCGGATTGATTTAGTCGAAGGTGTACTAATTTTTCGTGCTTCTAGTTTTGTGCTTGAACGAATTGAAATACTACTTAGCAAACAAAAAGAAACTGCACTCACAGAGGAGGAAGAAACAGAATTGGATGGATATGAAGAATTAGATGATTATTTAAGCTTGGTTAATCGTATGATTCGTAGAAGATAAGATGTCCAAATAATTTCCAGCATTGGTTCATCATTTGCGTTCACACTTAATTAGGAGATCGTTACCTTCTCAACCTGTGATTTCCTCAGCTTTCTGTTTTGTCCAATCCCAACCTTCAGAAACTGCTTCTGTGGTTTTGTCCCAATTATCTGAGGCCAAATCTGTCGCTTGATTCCAAGTCTCTGATGCTGTGTTTGCTGCATCTGAAGCCGTCTCAGAAGCTACATTAGCTAAATCATTCCAAGTTTTAGAATCTCTAATACGCTGAAATTTTTGTTTACTGGTTTCACCTTTTATACCACCTGCTATTGACTCACCAGCTCCTCCAAAAATAGCTCCAGCACCTTGCTTAACGCTTTGAATTGTTAGCTGTTTCAGAGCTTGTTTCTTCAACCAAGCTTTTGCTCCGTTACCCTTAACCAGTGTATTCGCTGCATATTCCCCAACTAATGTTGCAGGGCCTTTGAGTACACTTTTCACCAAAGGATTCTCAAATCCTTGATGAATATTCTCTAGATTTTTACCAACCTGACCAACTTTATTTTTAATAGTTTTGCCTGCTTTAGGAATAAACTTACTAGTACTAGCTGCTTTAGCCCCCTTACCAGCCAAACCCATAGCATCACCAATACCGGGAATAGCAGCTACTCCTGATAAAGCTGCATTTGACCAATTTCCACTAGCAGCATAAAGTCCAGCATTTGTTAGGTCTGCAACTGGACCTATTATTGGGAACAAACCTGCTACATCAAGAGTAGTATGAATTTTTTCTTTGTTTTCTCTATAAAAGTCTTGTCCTGCATCCCAAGTATCTGAAGTGAAGTCCGATATACCATTCCAGGTGTCTGATGTTGTATCTGTAACATTACTCCAAACATCTGAAGCAGTATTCTTAGTTGTATTCCAAGTATCTGAGGCAAAATCTCTAGCTTGATTCCAAGTATCTGATGCTGTATCTGTGGTTTTATCCCAAGTATCTGAGGCCAAATCTGTAGCTTGATTCCAGGTATCTGATGCTGTGTTTGCTACATCTGAAGCCGTATCAGTTACGTTACTCCAAACATCTGAAGCTGTATCTGTGGTTGCATCCCAGGTCTCTGAGGCAAAATCTGAGGCTGTGTCCCAAGCATTGGAAGTGGTATCTGTCACACTAGAAGCTACATCAGATACCCAGTCAAATAGTCCTTCACTACTGTCACTATCTGATTCTTTTTCATTCTCGTCGTTATCCCAGAAAAAGCCCTGTATTCTTAGTCCTGAACTGCCTGTTTGCTGAATTTTATGCGCCAACTCATGCGCCGTCAACGCATCTTTCCCAGGAGCCTTACCCTTACCATAATAAACATCATTCCCATGAGTAAACGCCTGCGCCCCAAGCTGCTGATTCATTTGTACCGCAGCACTTCCCGTATGCACCCGCACATCAGAAAAATCTGCTCCAAACCGAGGTTCCATGAAGCCTCTCACCTCATCAGAGAGAGGATGACCACCACCTTTTTCTCCTGATAACTGACTTTCTAAACCTTGACTCCCGCCGTCTTGCTGTTGCGTTTCACTAATTTGACGTTGAACCACAGGAGTAATACCATCCACCACAGGCTTTTCCTGTAGGGTTTCTTCTTTTTCCCCTATTTCCTGCCGTTGAACGTTCTGAACTGTTGGTTCAGGCATGGACATTACTTTGGCTGCCATATTGTCGGCTTCCTGCTCGTATTTATCCCCTGGTTGTCCAATAGTCAGTTTAGTCTGTACTCCTGCTTGCTCCTGCTCAGAGTCCTGAGATTTCAGTTGAACAGTTGCCTCAGACTGCATTTGCAGGTTTTTATCTTCTTCTTCCTCTGCCAGTTCATCCCTTTGTAGAATAGGCTCAGACTGCATCTGAAGATTTTCTTCCTCCACCTCTGGCATAATTTCCCGTTGAACAGTCAGTTCAGACTTAGTTTGAAGCTTTTCGTCTTCTTGCTGCTTCAACCTCTGAGCTTCAGCCATTTGAACTTTCATCATCCGTTGTAGCGGTGTATCGACTCGTGCAGCTCTTTGTCTAATCAATGTTTGAAGGTCAGGCTGTTCCGGCTGTCGTTGAACAGACTCATTTGCCTTCATCTGGAGGCTTTCTTCTTCCGTCTCTGAGGTTTGTCTTTGAACAGTTTGAGGTTGAGCTGGAGTCCCATACAGATGAGGATTTGCAGCTTGGTATCGTGCCGCCCGTTCTCGCATCGTTTGTATATCTTGGGGCTGTGGCAGACTTCTAGGAGTTGCTAAAAAAGGACGGCTAGCAAATGGACTTTTTTGTCCAGCATGGGTGTTGGTATCAAGTCCACCTATTTTCTTAGGCTTGACAAAATCATGACTCATGGTTGTTTCAGTTATCAGTTATCAGTTATCAGTTAGCAGTACCTCCTGTAATAGGGAGGCTTGAAACCTTAATTTCTTTGGTGGATATGTTGCGGTTAGACTATAATAGTTATTTAGCAGCGTACCATGATTCAACCTAGTTACTGCATAATCTTTACAAAAGTTTGTTGAATTTACTGCTGAAGTTTGGGTTTTGTTGCCAACTTTATGGACTAGATCGGGACTTACGCATAACCATCACAGATAGTAGGGGTGAACGGCCGTTCACCCCTACAAATGGTGTATAATTTTTTTTGCATAAGTCCTGTAGATGATGTAATGTACCCATTATTGGATAAATATAGCAGTTGCCATTACTGGCGCGAACATTCTCAAATATAGTTACAGCAAGAATGTACGGACGGATGGCCATTCGCCCCCACTTCTGACTTCAGCTATAATTCCTTTCTCAGGCCATTGTTTATAATGCCAGAAAACCCTAGTAAATAATCTGGCCAAATCTTGATAATAGTTCCATGATTTATAAAAAATTCTGCATTTCAAACCTCCCTATTGCAGGAGGTACTCACAACTGATAACTGATAACTTAAATGACAGAACAATCTTTTCCTAAACCTTCACCTAATCCTTTAGATCGTCTTCATGTTACAGACGGTTTAATGATCAATGCTCAAAGGTGGCGTTTAGCTCATCACTATTCTCGCAGACGGCAAAATTTACATTATCAATCCCTAAACCAACCCGGAATTGTTTGTGGGTTAGGGGTACATCCAACTCAAGCACCTCCTGGCGTCCAGTCAAAATTTCAAACGGGATGGTTAATGATAAAACCAGGAATTGCAATTGATGGTGAGGGAAATCCAATTATTATCGATCGCCCCATGGAATTTAGGATTAACGATCCTAAACCTTCCAAACTTGAACCCATTCTTGTCTATTTAGTAGTCAGTTATGTCGATCCAGAAGAACTTAGCTTGAGAAATGATAATGATGTTGTTCGAGAAACATTTCGGATCGATCAGAAAACTGACCCCCCTAGTCATCTAGAAGTGGAAGTCTGTCGCATCAACTTGCAACCAGGGAATGTTGAAATTAACAAACCCAATGATGTTTTATTTCCTCAAGTTAACGATATAGATTTACGCTATCGAATTCTAGCGCGAATGCGGCCTCAAATTCTGATTGAAACAGCAATGTTATCCCCTAAAGCTTCTGGAGGAATGATGTCAGAAGCGGAAGGAAAATATTGCCAAGATAATCTTGCTTTTCTGATGCGTTCGGTAGAGTCACTTGACTCCAGAATGCAAGGCATTTCAGAAATTCAACAAATACGCCTTAATCCCAACGAAATTCTTGATTTCGATCTACTATATTTAACTGAACAACAAACTTTTGAGTTGGGGAATGAGCAGATAGAAATATTAGAAAAATATCTAAAAAGTGGGGGAACTGTATTAATTGAAATTCCAATAGATAACGATATTAATCAAAATTATAAAGATTTGACAGATTGGGCCACAGAAGAATTTAATCTTAATTTTATTAATTGGGAACAACTCCTTCCCGAGCATTTACTAAAAGTTCATCCATTTCTCTTCGCAATACCTCCTGATATTAACAATGAATCCATTCAACTTTTTGTAGGAGGCGGAATGATTATAATTATTGGCCATTTATCACAAGCCTGGGGAATCAACGAACATATGCTACCCCGCAATGAAATTAGAACTGCACAAGAATTTGGAATTAACCTACTTTATTTTGCTTGGTATAGACGACATCAAACTCAATTGTTAGAGAAATTATCCAGCGAATAATCTGTTAGTATATTCATCTAAAATTCCTGTACAATATTTAATTCATAGGTACAAAAAGCAGGTTTATATTCCTCAATAATTTCTCGCACTAATGACTCATCAATTTGATTCGGAAACTCAACTTTTAGACGAACAATAAAGTGATAAGCACGTCCTCCACCAAGCATTGAATCCCGATTAACACAAGCTTCTCCTAATACAAATCCTTTCTGAAAATCTTCCCACAAACTAATATGTTTTTCCGCTTCAGGGAGGTTTTCATCAAGGGGTAAACCTGTAAGCAGATGTAGATAGAATCGTAAACCTTTACGAGTTCCATGCCAACGGTAAAGGGTGACTGCATTGCGAATCAAACGACGCTGAATTTGAATTGGCCAGCGAGAATCCATTTTCCAACCTACCCACTGGGCCAGAAAGGGAAGCAGTGCTTCAGGTGTGGTTAGAGGGTCAAGATAGGCCCATAAATTATCGGTAGTTTGGACAGCCGGATCGTAGGTTTCTTCTAGGATTTTCAAGAAACGACTTAGGAAATCCGCTTCACGATAAATAACGGGTAAAAACTCAAGATATTCAATGCGGGGACGAATTTTTAAGTCAAAAACTTGATAGCCAATTAATTTTTCATTTGGATTGTTTTTGTAAGCTAAAATTTGAGCCGAATAATTAATTTCTAGTTTGTCATTTTCTGAGTTTATAGCTTGTTGATTTTCAAAGAAGTTTTGCGGAAAGTTAAACTCTATTTCAATATCTTGTCGGTATTGAGGGTTAATTGTTAATTGATGGCTAAATCCTTGAACTACTTCTGATTGAGTTGAACCATTATTAATAGTTTCTTGATAAAATTGACACCAATGGGGAGAAATTGCTGGTTGAAATTCAAGTTGTAAATAAAGAGTTAGATGTTCTTCAGACTGATTTTCTAACCGCAGCAAAATTTCACTTGGTTCTCCCGGAGAAACTTGTAGTTCTATTTTGCTTGTATCTACACTTTGACCGCGAGATATAGCAAACTTTCCCATACTTGTATTATCGGTAAGCTGCATCGCAGTCAATTGCAGGTTAAGAGTTGGAGGAGAGTTTGCTTGAGTCATTTCAGTTATCAGTTATCAATTACCAGTACCTCCTGGAATAGGGAGACTTGAAATACTGAATTTTCTTTTTTTTATCCCCTTCAGGACTTATATCAAGTCACATTAAATAACCTTAATATAGAGTAAGCAGAAAAGACAAGGAAT
>NZ_JBNHEP010000213.1:0-13990 GCF_050015995.1 Dapis brunnea BLCC-M229
TGGGTATAGAGCAATAATCCAATCATTTTCTGAAGCGCCTGCCGGATGTGGATGGGTAGGGAAATTTTCTACTATTGGGTATAGAGCAATAATCCAATCATTTTCTGAAGCGCCTGCCGGATGTGGATGGGTAGGGAAATTTTCTACTATTGGGTATAGAGCAATAATCCAATCATTTTCTGAAGCGCCTGCCGGATGTGGATGGGTAGGGAAATTTTCTACTATTGGGTATAGAGCAATAATCCAATCATTTTCTGAAGCGCCTGCCGGATGTGGATGGGTAGGGAAATTTTCTAGCTATAAAAGGAACTATAGGAAAAAAGCGCTCTGCACAGTTTTAGCTGTGTCAGTCTACTACTAGACCTACTGAACTATAACTGAAATGACTGTAGTAATTTGCCCCGGAATACATGACCCAAAGCTAACTAATCAATTCTTGGAGGGATTATTTATTAATTGGCGGAGTCTCTCTGATTCCAGCGACCTTTTAGTCTGTCCAACTCAAGACTATGCTCCCTACTCTGCCATTGATATATCAAAATTTTTATGGTGTTCAAAATCTATAACTATAGATATGCCATTACTATTTATTGCCTTTAGTGCAGGAGTGGTAGGAGCAATAGGAACTGCTTGGACTTGGCAACTGCGAGGTGGACAAGTAAAAGCTCTTATAGCTATTGATGGATGGGGAATGCCTTTAACTGGGAATTTTCCCATCTATAGAGTTAGTCACGACTATTTCACCCACTGGAGTTGGGGAATTTTCGGGAGTAGGGATGAGAGTTTTTATGCCTATCCATCCGTGGAACATTTAGAAATATGGCGATCGCCCCAAACTACTACAGGTTGGTGGCTACATCAAAACAGTGTTGAAGTAAAAACAGCTTCACCTGTAACAGCAGCAGAATTTATCAGAATAATATTAGAAAACAATGGAGAATTAAGCACTTTTTCAGATGGTGAAGTATATAGCAATCCTATTTAAGTTGTAATATTTTGGTGGCAGTTAGGAGTCAGTAGGAGTGAGTCAGGAGTCATAATTTTAAAGGTTTTCAGCTCAAATTAACTATTATAAAAATTGTCACAATCAATTTAGGATTGCTATAGTGAAAAATTAATCTCTGTTCTCTATTTCGTTGTTCCCTAAAATATTATAATAATATGGATAATTAAGCATTTGAGTGATGAAAGAACTTTGCGGAGATAGTAAGGCATAGTTTAATGCTAGTCTCTTTTCACTGTTCTCTATTCCCTAGTCTTGTCAGATGAAAAAGACCCAAAAAACACGAGTAAAAATTTGCTGTATTAGCAGTATTGAAGAAGCAAAGATGGCGCAATTATTTATGGAGCATCAGCTTTAGGTTTAGTTTGTACCATTACTTCTGGACAAGGAGTTATTTATGAGGAATTAATAGCAGAAATTTATGCCATAGTTCCACCAGGTGTATCTACTTTTTTATTAACTAGTAAACAGGATGTAAGATAAATTATTGAACAACAGCGTCGGTGTCAAGTAAATACAATTCAAATATGTGACTATCTTACATTAGGAAAATATCAAGACTTGCGAGATGCTATGCCTGGAATTGCTCTTGTACAAGTTATTCCTGTTACAGGAGAAGAATCAGTAAAAGAAGCTGTTGAAGTTGTTCTATTAGTAGATCTAATATTATTAGATTTTGGCAATGAATATCTAACAATTAAACAATTAGGAGGTAGAGTTCAATAATTAATAATTTTTATGTCGGCGACAGCCGAAACAATTAATAATTAATAATTACCGAATAATTAATTATTAAATAATTAAATAATTAAATAATTAAACAGTTTAGGTATAAAGCCTCTCTATGAATGGAGAGTCTTTATACCTGAATTTTTCGGTAAAGTTAATAATTGGGATATTAGTAAGAAAATCCGGGAATTAGTAGATGTGCCTGTATATTTAGCAGGTGGTTTAAACTCAGAAAATGTCGCAGCAGCAATTAAATAAGTTTCTCCTTATTGGTTTAGATATTTGTACTGGGGTCAGAACAAATAATAAATTAGATGAAATGAAATTATCTATAGGGTTTTTCACATTACTGAGATACAGTTTTTTTTCTTCTTTTTTATTCCCTATTTCCCGAATTACTACTGCCTACTCCCTACTGCCTATTCCCTATTCCCTATTCCCTACTCCCTAAAACAAGATACAGTTTTTTCTTCTTTTTTATTCCCTACTCTCTACTCCCTACTCTCTACTCCCTACTCCCTAAAACAAGTGAATTTTTTACCTCACTTAGAGATGGGAATTGCTATAAATTTTCTAGTCAGATTTATTAATTAGACAGAGTTTGATATAATCTCTAACTAAATTAAAAATTTTAATCAGGAAGCAGGAGCTAGTTAAGGTGAAAACAATGGAAAAAACATCTTATATAAATATCAATGGTGTTGAACATTACTATGAGTGGATAAAAACATCAAGCTCTGGAGCAAAATCAAAACCAGTAATGGTATTTTTGCATGGATGGGGTGGTTCTGGTAGATATTGGGAAAGCACAGCTAAAGAACTTTCCAAGGAATTTGATTGTTTGATTTACGACTTAAGAGGATTTGGTCGTACCTCTTTACCTACATCTGACCCCACTGTAGAAAAAAGTATTTCCAAAAGTTCAAAAAATCTTACTGATGATTATGAATTAGTAAGTTACGCAGAAGATTTAAAAGTTTTGTTAGATGCTTTAAATTTAGATAAAGTTTATATTAATGCTCATTCAACGGGAGCCTCTATTGCTGCTCTCTTTTTGAATATGTATCCAGATAGATTAGAAAAAGCAATTTTAACTTGTAGTGGTATTTTTGAATATGATGAAAAAAGCTTTTCTGCTTTTCATAAATTTAGCCGTTATGTAGTGATGTTTCGCCCTAAATGGCTGATGAAAATTCCTTTTATGGGTCGTATTTTTATGGCAAGATTTTTATATAAATCTCTGCCGGATAGTATATGTAATGATTTTTTAGAAGATTTCTTATTAGCAGATTTTGATGCTGCTTATGGTACAGTTTTAACTTCTGTAAGTAAGGAAGCAACAGAATGGCTACCAGAACAATTTCAAAAATTAACAGTACCTACTTTATTAGTAGCTGGTGAATATGACAAAATTATTCCGGCAGAGATGGGTAGGCAAGCAGCAAAACTTAATGAGAAAATAGAGTTTACTATTATGAAAAATACTGCTCATTTTCCTATGCTAGAAGATCGGGAAAATTATTTACAAAGAGTGCTAACTTTTTTGGCGTAGATGAAGTTTGAATCAAATAATATAGCAATCTCTAGTGAGATGTGAGAGAAGAATTTTTCGCCAAATCTAGATTTTATTTAATATTTTCCAGTTGATAAGTAGGTAGACAAAAAAAAGTTGTAAAATCGAACCTATTTGAAAATTCTAGAAATCATTAAGATTGCTTCTTTCCAGTCCGTTCGACTCGCTTCAGAGATAGTTGCGTTTAATTACGCCTACCTACTTAGGATTCAAATTAATTCAGAGATTGTTTGTAAAGGAAATATAAAAAGGAGATAGGGAACAGGGAACAGGGAACAGGGAACAGGGAACAGGGAATAGGGAATAGGGAATAGGGAATAAGGAGGAAGAAATCAAGACAAATATTTGTCGCTTAAAAATCTAGGAATATATGTACTGAATACTTCTCTACCTACCAAATTTCAATCTCTTGAAGTATTACCGCTTTTAGATTTTAGTCACTCGCATGTTCTCTTAATACTTATTTTACAAACAGTCTCTCACAGAAGACTATACTATAGTACCTGAAAAACCACTGCCTTGTGATTATTACGGAATGATATTTCCTGCTAATGATTTTCAGTGGCATAATACTATTAATTCTTTCATTGCAAGCAATCAAGGAAAACAAGTTTGGCAAAATTGGTTTTCTGAATTATTACCATACTTATCAGAAATGATAGATTTTTGTCAAAGTCAATAATTATCTGGTTTGCCAAAATAGCCAGTATCTTGTGTTATGAATTTTATCAAATTAAATAACTTAAAATGTCTGATTAAAGTGTAGCTATAGATTTTTTTGATAAAATTCATTTTACCTTTTTTTATTTAATATTTATTTCCACTTCAGTCTTCCTTCTTCCTTACGTCTACCATTTGTAACAAACAATTATCAAATTGGTATAAGTAGAACAAGGTTAAATCAATTACATCAGGATAATTAACGACCCTATATTTTCAATTTTATTTACCCCAAATATCTAAAAAAAATCTCAGACTATCCGGAAACCTAAACTCTAGAATGGGAAAATAGAATGTAAAGTAGCTAACAATGGAAATGCTTAAAAAAGTAAAAATTATCAATTTACAATTTAAAATTTACAATAGCAGCCATTAGGGGCAAAATTAACTAAAATTCAGATAAAATCTATGCACAATATGCAGCCATATTTTCCTGTTTACAGCGTTTTAGAGAAAAAATTGCCATATTATCAAAATTTTGTTTCTTGGTTAGAAGATAAAATTTTTACTCCCTCTCTAACTATACCAATTGATGAAACTTTGCCATTTTTACTAGAGGTATTAAAGTTAACTTTTAATAGTCAAGGCGATCCTCAAACTGTTTATCCTCTAATTGTCGAAAATCTTGATTTATTAGAACCCCATTTTATATACATTTTACGCAAGTGGGTGAGGCAAATTTTTCCCAATATCTGTCAAGATATAGCAGCTATCATTGCCAGTACATTAGTAAATTTTGGTCAGATTATTTGGGCACTACCTGATGGAGATTCTGATGTTAACTTAGAAATTGCTTTAGCTTGCTGCGAGTTAGCTTTGGAAGTATATGATTTAGATAAATTTCCTGAACAATGGGCAATAGTTAATAACAATCTAGCTCTAATTTATCAAACTCGCTGTTATGGAGTTCCTATCCATAATCTAATTAAATCTTTTGAACATTATCAACAAGCTAATCTTGTATTTCCAGACCAAATTTTTCCTAAAAAATGGACTGATTTAAGTTGGTATTAGTAAGATAAATTTACTTAAAATAATGCTATAGATAATTTCACGGTGATTATCTTAAATAATACCATTTATAAATAGTAATGCTATATTTTGTTTCTATTATACTAGTTCCCAAAAGTAATGCTATACTTAGCTAACGCTTCAGTTATTAATTAATTAACACAGGTAGAATCACTTTTTTACTAATTAGCGCCTCAGTTAATGTTAATTATTTTTATTTTTACTACTCCCCTACTCCCCTACTCCTTGGCTCAATAAAATGTATAAAAGTTTTTGATAAATGGTATTACCTATCAATTTCCAAATCCCTTTTTCCGAATATTCCCATCTCCTCATCTCCCCATCTGCATCTATAATCTTAATTTTAATAATTGGTATAGTATCAAGTCCTGGAGCAAAGAATGTTACGAATAGTAATAATGATTGAAAAACTTTCTCAATGATTTCTCTTTGACTAAAAAGAGAGATTTACCCAAATAAATGCTTAAAGAATATTCCTACTGAATCCTGACCGCTAGCGACACCCTAAATATTTGTAGCAAACATTTATCAAACTGGTATAACTGTTTAACCGGATTTGAGATAAAATTTCTCAATCTAGGATTATTGAGATGAAAAATTACCTCTTTAATCCTTCATACTTTTGTCATTATTTTGTTCAATTGGAATTTCTATAATAAATTCAGTTCCTTGATTTATTTCAGAATTAAATAAGAGCTTACCGCCATGTTTTTGCACGATAATCTCATAACTAATTGCAAGTCCTAAACCTGTTCCTTTACCTATATCTTTAGTAGTAAAAAACAGGTTAAATATTTTCTCTTTCGCCTTTGCCGGAATTCCCAAACCATTATCAGCAATTTTAATTAAAACACTACTTGGATTAGTGCTGCTAATTTTCGTAGTAATTCTAATAGTAGGGTTAAAATCGTCTTCTGTTGTTAATTTTTCTTCCAAGACATCTATAGCGTTACTAAGCAGGTTCATAAACACCTGATTAATTTGAGCAGCATGACATTTTACCAAAGGTAAATTTCCATAATTTTTCACAACTTCGATCTGAGAAACTGCCTGCCTAGGTTTGAAACGATGCTGCAAAATCAACAGGGTACTATCAATTCCTTCATGTAAATCCACAGTTTTCATTTCTGCTTCATCAAGACGAGAAAATGTTCTTAATGAAAATACTAATTGACGAATACGTTCAGATCCTAACTTCATAGAATTTATCGTCTTAGGCAAATCTTCCATCACAAATTCTAAGTCAATATCTTCTGCAAAATCTTGAATTTCTGGAACAGGATCGACATAATTTTGACTATATAATTTCATCAAATCTAGTAAGTTTTGAGCATATTCCTCCACATAATTCAAGTTGCCATAAATAAAGTTAACAGGATTATTAATTTCATGGGCAATACCTGCTACTAACTGCCCCAAACCAGCCATTTTTTCACCTTGAATCATCTGTACCTGAGTTTGTTTTAACTCCTGCAAAGCATTTGTCAAATCTTTAGCTTGGGTACGAGTTTTTTCTAGTAATTCAGCTTGTTGTAAAGCAATACCTAACTGCACTCCTACTTGTGCTAACAAATTAATTTCTTCATCTTGCCAATAACGAGGACTAGAATTTTGATAAGCAACCAACAAACCCCAAAGTTTTTCTCCCTGCAAAATTGGCACAAAAGTTTCATTTCTGGGAAGTTTACTAGCATTGGTTTGTTTACCAATTACAGGATTAATTTTTAATGGAGTCTGAATTATAGGAGTCCATCCATCAATCATGGAATCTGCCACAAATTCCCCACTCCAGTCTGGGTAAAAACGATAAATTGCTACTCTTTCAACTTCTAGTAACTGTCGCACTTCTTGAGTAGTAGTCTGAAAAATAGCATTAATATCCAAAGATTGACGAATTTTATCAATGGTAATTGACAACGCCTTTTGTCTTTCTGTTGCTTTCTCCAATTCTGCTGCTTGAGCTTGAACTTGTTTGAAATACTCAGCTTGTTGTAGTGCGACTCCCAACTGACCACCAATTTGAGCCAACAATTCTACCTCTGCTGCTTCCCACTCACGGGGAGCCGAATTTTGATAAGCTGCCAGTAAACCCCAAAGTTTTTCTCCCTGATAAATAGCTACGATGGCATACGCCATAGCTTGATAAGACTCTAATACCTCAATGTAACAGTCACTAAAACCTTTGTCATAGATATTGTTGCAGGTGCAATAAATTTTTTTGGCAAAATTTTCGGCCTTAGTTTCCTGTAAATAGGTATCATTCACATAATTTGGCAAATCTCTAACAGAACATAGAGTAACATTTGCAGGGATTTTGGGATTTTCCTTTTGCTCCTGTATTAACTTCACCCAAGCATCAGCTACTGACTCAGCTACAAACTCCCCACTCCAATCAGCATGAAAGCGAAAGATAGCTACTCTGTCTGCATCCAATAATTGTTGTACTTCTTTGGTAGTTATTTGAAAAATTGTCTCAATATCCAGAGAACGACGAATTTTATCAACAATTATCGCTAGGGTTTTTTGGCGTTCTGCTGATTTTTCCATTGCTACTGCTCTGATAGCAAGTTGTGTTGACTGCTCCTGAACCTTCTGAACATACTCAGCTTGTTGTAGAGCCACCCCTAACTGGGTACTTATTTGAGCTAGCAAATCTACTTCATCCTTTTGCCAATTACGGGGACCAGAATTTTGAAAAGCTGCCAGCAAACCCCAAAGTTTTTCTCCCTGATAAATCGCAATAATCCCATAAGACCTGGCTTGATAAGACTCTAGTGACTGAATGTAACAGTCGCTAAAACCTGCATTATAAATATCGTTGCAGATACGATAAACTAATCCTTTAGTAAAAGGTCCACCCTCAGTTTCCTGCATATAGGTATCAGTATGGGGATTTGCCAAATCTTGCACAGAACATTGACTAACATTTTTCTTGATTTCGGGATTTTGATTTTGTTCCAGGATTAAGGAATTCCAACCTTCAGCAACTGACTCAGCAACAAACTCCCCACTCCAATCAGAATTAAAACGGTAAATAGCAACTCTGTCTACATTCAGTAATTTTTGTACTTGCTGGGTGGTTGTTTCAAAAATTGTCTCAATATCCAGAGACTGACGAATTTTATCAACAATTACCGCTAGAGTTTTTTGGCGTTCTGCTGATTTTTCCATTGCTACTGCTCTGATAGCAAGTTGTGTTGACTGCTCCTGAACCTTCCGAACATACTCAGTTTGTTGTAGAGCTAGCCCTAACTGAGTACCTATTTGAGCTAGCAATTCCACTTCATCCCTTTGCCAATGACGGGGAGCAGAATTTTGATAAGCTGCCAGCAAACCCCAAAGCTTTTCTCCCTGCAAAATTGGTGCAATTACATAAGCTTTAGCTCCAAACTGTTCTAAAAGTTGAATATGACACTCGTTATAACCCGCTTTATAGACATCATCAATGGCCAAAGTTTCATTGTTGACATACCGCCCCCCCTGATTTTCTTGTAAAAAAGTATCTTCAATAATGGGTTTAACTCCCACCAGAGGAGTCCATCCTTCTGCAAACGACTCTGCAATAAATTCCCCACTCCAATCAGGTAATAACTGATATATTGCCACTCGCTCTGCTTGTAGCAGTTTTCTTACTTCTTGAGTAGCAGTAGCAAAAATTGTCTCAATTTCCAGAGAAAGGCGAATTTTGTCGAACAACTCACCCACTATTTTCTGGCGTTCGGTTGACTTTTCCTTTTCTCTGCTAATAGCTAGTTCTGCTGCCTGTTGTTCAACTTGTTTGAGAGTCTTGTCTTGCTGTAGCGCCACACCAAAATGATCGGCTATTTGTTGGGCAAAATCTATTTCATAGTCTTGCCAATGACGGGGACCACTACATTGATGAATGCACAACAAACCCCAAAGTTCGGGTAATTCTCCTTGTTCTGTACTCTTGAGTAGAGGTACAACTAGATTTGCCCGGACTTGAAATCGCTCTAAAATTTCTATATGACAATCACCTAATCCTGCTGTATAGATATTTGATACTGCTTGTACTCTACCCTGTTGATAGTAAACACCATACTCTCCCCCAAAACAATGGTCATGTACTTTAGCTGCCAGTGCTGAGTCCCATTCATCTCCTATATCTTCGGAAACAAATTCTCCTTCCCAGTCTCTTTCTGGATAGAAACGAAATACAGCAACCCGATCTGCTTGAAGTAGTTGACGTACTTCTGTGGCAGTAACCTGAAAAATCTCTTCTAAATCTAGAGTTACACGAATCCTTTTGATGACTCTTGCTAAAGCTTTTTGTTGTTCTACACTGATACTTAGCTGTACTGCTTTTTCTTCAAGCTGTTTGAGATTCTT
Source organism: Dapis brunnea BLCC-M229 (assembly GCF_050015995.1). NCBI lineage: Bacteria > Bacillati > Cyanobacteriota > Cyanophyceae > Oscillatoriales > Microcoleaceae > Dapis > Dapis brunnea. The sequence goes on from NZ_JBNHEP010000213.1 coordinate 9,408, forward strand.
TTCTTGCTGTAGTGCTACACCAAAATGATCGGCTATTTGTTGGGCAAACTCTATTTCATCATCTTGCCAATGACGAGGATTTTTACATTGATGAATACACAACAAACCCCAAAGTTCGGGTAATTCTGCTTGTTCTGTACCCTTGAGTAGAGGTACAACCAGATTTGCCCGGACTTGAAATCGCTCTAAAATTTCTATATGACAATCACCTAATCCTGCTGTATAGATATTTGATACTGCTTGTACTCTACCCTGTTGATAGTAAACACCATACTCTCCCCCAAAACAATGGTCATGTACTTTAGCTGCCAGTGCTGAGTCCCATTCATCTCCTATATCTTCGGAAACAAATTCTCCTTCCCAGTCTCTTTCTGGATAGAAACGAAATACAGCAACCCGATCTGCTTGAAGTAGTTGACGTACTTCTGTGGCAGTAACCTGAAAAATTTCTTCTAAATCTAGAGGTGTACGAATCCTTTTGATAACTCTTGCTAAAGCTTTTTGTTGTTCTACTTGATAATGTGCTGCTTCTAAAAGTTGTGTATTCCTAATAATTACTGCCAAGTTTTCGGCTGTTTTCTGGGCAAACTCAATCTCCAAGTCTTGCCATTGTCGAGGACTGCTACATTGATGAATACAGAGCAGTCCCCAGAGTTCGGGTACAGTTGTTTCTGTTGCCTCATCTTGTTTGAATACAGGAACGACTAAATCAGCTTTTACCTGAAACTCTCGTAATATTTGGGCATGAGATTCACTTAGCTGGGTCGCATCAATATCTGCTACTGCTTGAATACCCTCTTTTTGATAGTTAGGAAAGCAGTTATTTTCAACTTTCAGATTTAATAAAGAATTCCAACCATATGTAACATCTTCACAAACAAATTCTCCCGCCCCATCTAACTGAGGATAGAAACGCAATAGGGCCACGCGGTCTGTCTTGAGTAATTTTCGTAGTTCTGTAAGTTGAGTTTTGAAAATAATTTCTTGGTCTTGAAAGATGGGAATAGGAGTGATTGCTTCTCCTAATGCTGTTTGATATTGTGTATTTTGTTGAGACATATTGTGATTGATTTAGTGCTGTTAAACATTTTATCAATTTTTTGGCCAAGGCTTAACTAAGTCAGAAGTCAGTAGGGGCGAATGGCCATTCGCCCGTACAGAAGTCAGAAGTTATTTTTGTAACGGGGATTGGAGCAACCCTCCAAAAATATTTCGCCGATCGCCGATCAAGGTGGGATTGCGCGACCCAATTATTTTGATAAGACTGGAAGCAGGAGGAAGAAATCTTGGGAGAAAATTACATACCTTTTTATTTTACTGCTAGATTTCTTAGATATCTCCAAAAAAGAGTGTAGGGACGTTCCATGGAACGTCCCTACAAGGGTAAATATAAAAAAATTATGTAATTTGTCGAGATGTTGATAATTTGCCCCCTTTCAAGATATTCAAGTTAATTAAATTAGTTTGTTATCAAGGAAAAATCACTATTAATCTTTTCCTGAATTTCCACAGCTTGTTGATGATAGTTATTTGCTTGTTGCTCTTTCCCTAAATCTTTGTAAACTTTCTCGACTAAGCTCATAGTTTGTATTAAATCCTGACCATATTGAGCAAAAATGCTTCTGTGAAATCCATCTTTTTCTTTATAGTCATAAGTTGCCATTTTTTGAGGATACATATGGTCATAATTTTGCTTTTTCTCTAATTTTGGAACATTATCTCCCATTAATTCTAACCGTTCTAAAGAATTTTCCCAAAGTTCTTGGCGAATATCTAAAGCAAGTTCTAAAAAGGCTTGAGCTTGGCGATTTCTACCGAGGAGAAAATATGATTCTCCCATATTATGAAGGGCGGTTGCTTCGTTGATTTTAGTTGTAAATTTATCAATTTTGGCAAATTGATCGAGCTTTTGAAAAATATTTAAAGACTGACGAGAATACTCTAGGGCTTGAGCTGATAATCCGGTTAAATTGTAAATTGTACTAATGTAATTAATTGTTTTACCAATACCTACTATATCTTTGAGTTTCTGAAATATTGTTAGAGCTTTGGAATAACACTGGAAGGCATTAGCATACTCTTTTAACAGATAATAAGTTTCTCCTTGTTCGTTATATATAGCGGCAATTTTGCCTTCATCTCCTATTTTTTGGGCTATTTTTAAGGCTAGTTTTAGATAGTTAAGAGCATTGATATATTCTCCTATTCTACAGTGAACTAATCCCAGCCGATAGACAATATCAAGTCTTTGTTCAGGACTATTAATTAATTTAGTAATTTCTAAGGCTTTTTGAAATATTTTTAATGCGCTTTCTAGTTGACCTAAACTGTAGAGGCGATCGCCTTTTTGATAGAGATATTTTAATTCATTTTGATAGCTATAATGAGGTTTCATAGTAGTTCCCCTGATAAAAGTTAGCTTTTTAATTGATGCACAGGTTTTACTAATTGGAAAAAATTGGCTAAAAATTAGTTTTAGGTAGGAGGTGATAGGTGTTCATTAATGGATAATGGATAATCGATAATGGATAATTACGTCTGGTTAAAACCGTAACGGAATTGAATATAAGGAAATATCGTAGCACTTTTCTCAAGGCTAGCACTTTTCTCAAGGGAAGATTAGATATGGCGTACTTTGCAGTGTCTCTGCATTCTTCGGGAGACCCGCTCTTGCAGAGCCTCTCCACTTTTCATATCGGCGATAGCTGTTAACGTAGTTGTGCGCTAGCTAAACAACTGCTTTTTCCCCTTCAAAGGGGAGGTTTTTAACCTGAATTATTTAATTAATAATTAATAATTATTAATTATTCAGTAAGTAAATACTATCTGTTGCCATTATAGCTAAATCCTGTTTTTAAGAATTCCATTACCTAATTCTTTATTTGTCATATTATTCGATCCATTTGGTATTAATTATACAATCAACAATGCTAAATTTTAGTACTTTATATGTTTTGACTCTATTAATATTTATGAATAAGTCAATCTCAGATAGATAAAATATTATGTATAAAGGAAAATATTGAGTAGGTATTGGCAACTAGAGAAATAGGTAAATACATCCGAACGGCTATGGTTAATAATTTTTTTAAAAAATATTGCTAACTAATCTAGTTACTAATATTAATTAGCGTATCCAGCTATATTTTCAGTTATGATGAGAATGAAATCTCAAATAAAATGGCAAAATATAAACATTGTAGATTATATATTTATCGCAACAACTTTCCCAAATCTTGAGTTTTTGTTGATGGTATTTATTGGCTTTTTTCCATTGACCTAAGTTATGATACACTTTTTCGATTAAATTCATGGTATTAGCTAAATCTGCTCCATGTTGACAGATAATACTTTCAGTAAAGTTGATTTTTTCTTGTTGAATTATTTGTGGATTTTGAGGTAATTTTTGACTGTTTAAGCAAGTCTTATGGGAAAGATGATTATCTAAATTATTCTGGGTTTTACTAAAATACCTAAAAGTAACTTGACAAATTTTCTGACGAATAGCTAAAGTAAGTTCCAGGGTTTCTCTCGCTTGGATATATTGACCAATCCATAAATAAGCTTCTCCTATATTATGAAGGGCTAGAGAAATATTAATTTGGGCAGTTAATTTATCTAATACTGATTTTCTTTCAAATTTATAGAAAATATCCATAGATTTTTGACAACAGTTAAGACTTTGGTCAAATAATCCTAGTAGGTTATATATTTCTCCCAAATGATTAAGAGCTATACCCATACCTACTAAATTAGAAAAGTTTTGAGAAATTTCTAAAGCTTGAGCATAGTATTTTAAGGCAAGACTATATTCTATAGACAGAGAATAAGTTTCACCAAGATCGTTCAAAATCATTACAACCTGATTTTGGTTGCCAACTTCTTTAGCAATATGCAAAGCCAATTTGAGATATTTTAAAGCAAAATTATAGTTTCCTAAACGGCGATAAACTAATCCTATTCGGTTGAAGATGTGGAGTGCTTGTTCATCAGTTAAGGCAATTTCTAAAGCTTCCTGAAAAGTTTTTAAAGCAGTTTCAAATTTTCCTAGATCAAATAAGCGATCGCCTGTTTGAGATAGTTGTTTTAATTGGCTGGAATCGACATTAGTGCATACCATTGTAGTTTCTCCAGGAGAATACTGTAATTTTTCGGTTGTAAACTTCAGTATTTCTGACGGTGGGGAAGTTATGCAGGTTTTTCATATCAATGCCACTCTCTGACTCAGAAAAGGATAGAGGAGGTTGCGAAAGTATTAAATTATAGCAAATTATTCCCTACTTTCCTTATTTCTTAATACCAATTTTATCTATACCATTTCACTTTGTATAACTCACAAATAGTTTCACACTCTAGTGGCGTATCTAGTATTTAGTTGCAAAAGTTAGTAATATTATTTTTTTCTCAATTTCCTTAGGTTTCAAGCTTTTTTCTTGGCTCAATAAGTATATTAATTTATGCAATTAGACACTAGACTAAAATTGTGGGTGTTTGAGCGAAGACCTAGAAGACCTCTCCCCCAACCCCTCTCCTGCAAGGAGAGGGGAGAAATACTCCCCCAACGCTAGTAGGGAAGGGGGTTA
>NZ_JBNHEP010000214.1:0-22642 GCF_050015995.1 Dapis brunnea BLCC-M229
GATTTCTCAAATAATTTTAGATAGATGAAAAATGAAAATCCAAAAATTAGAATTTGGCGATCGCTCCGAATTTTTGGATTTGAAACTTATTGAATTTTTGCCATAAAACAGTGGAAATATTCGTCAAATTTGAATAATTAATGTGGGCTAAAAACCTAACCCCCCGACCCCCTTCCCTGCAAGGGAAGGGGGGCGGAATATTCTCCCCTCTCCTTGCAGGAGAGGGGTTGGGGGAGAGGTCTTCAACACGATATAATTTCTCAAATAATTTTAGATAGATAAAAAATGAAAATCCAAAAATTAGAATTTGGCGATCGCGCACAATCTTGGTATCTAAAACCCATTGAATTTTCGCCTAATCTTAACTTGTTAGTTGGTGTTTCTGGTGCGGGAAAAACTCAAATAATTCGTTTAATTTTGTCTCTAAAAGGGATTGCTAATGGTGAATCATTAAATGGAGTGTACTGGAATATAACTTTTCTAACCAAAAATAATATATCATACTATTGGCGGCAAGGATAATTTGAAACTGTGGAAGGATTGAGAAGAAAAGTAAATGATTGGGATGAAGAAGATGAGTTTAAAATCATTTCTGAACATCTTTCTAAAGATGGGCAAGTTATTATTGAAAGAGATTCAGAAAAAATTATATTTGAAGGTAACCAACTTCCCAAATTATCACCATTTGAAAGTATTGTAAAATTACTGAACCAAGAAGAAAAGATTAGCCCTCTAAAAGAAGAGTTTAATAAAATCATACTCACAAGTCCAGAAAAAGATTTTGAAATAATTTGGAAAACATCTACTTCTATATTAGAAAGATTTCAAGTTGACTCCCCAAACGATCTTAAAGACACCGATCTTCCTATTTTTATGAAATTCCCTTTAGCTTATGGATGTTTACCAGAAATTTTTAACAAAATCAAAGATATATTTATGGAAATATTTGATACAGTAGAAGACATTAAAGTAGAATTTGCACCTACCGATCATGAAATTCCTGAGCCATTCAGTTATATTACGAAAGAAACCACCATTTCTTTTAAAGAAAAAGGAGTTTTTGATTGGATTTCACAAAAAGCTATTTCTTCAGGAATGCTCAAAACATTAATGTACATCAGCGAATTATATTTATCTCCAGAAGGGAGCGTAATATTAATTGATGAATTTGAAAATAGTTTAGGAGTAAATTGTATTGATAGTGTCACAGATTTAATCTTAGAAAATCCTAGACTACAATTTATTATTACTAGCCACCATCCATACATCATCAATAATATCGGAAATAAATATTGGAAAATTGTCACTCGCCAAGGCAATATAGTAAAAGTAAAACAACCTGAAGAACTAGGAATTTCCCAATCTAGACATCAAGGTTTTATCGACCTAATTAATATCCTTGAAGAATCTCCTGAAGAGGTAGAAGCAGAATGAATATTTATTTCCTTTTAGAAGGCAGAAGCACAGAGAAAAAAAATTATGAATCTTGGCTGAAACATCTTCTACCCGAACTAACTAAAGTAAAATTTTATCATCAAGTTAATCGCAATAATTACTGTTTAGTTAGTGCTAGTGGTTATCCTTCAATTATTCACGAATATATTCCCGATGCCATTGCAAAAATTCAAGAAACAGACAAATATAATTATCTAGTAATTTGTCTTGATGCTGAGGAAGAAACAGTCGCAAGCAAAAGACAAGAAATTGAAAATTTTATTGTCGAAAACGACCTGCGGTTAAAATTAGGAAAAGTTAAGCCTATTTCCATTATTCAAAACCGATGTATCGAAACTTGGCTATTAGGTAATAAAAAAATGTTCGACTCCAGACAACCTCTAGAAAAACCTCTTTCAGATTATGCAGAATATTATGATGTATCCCTCAAAGACCCAGAATTCATGGGTAATTATAGTCAAGATTATAATCATGCACAATTTCACTTTTCATATCTCAAAGAAATATTTGTAGCTAAGAATACTCACTATAGTAAAAAAAATCCAAGAGACGCTCAAAGTCAATCCTATTTAGATGAATTAATTAACAGATTTACATCAGAACCAGAACATTTAAAAACCTTTCAATATTTTATAGATTTTTGCCAGATGATTAAAAAAGAATTATCTTTTTCAAATTATACTAATTCTCATCAGGAGTGATATAAAAAATTCGTTTGCTTGAGGGAAAACTTAAATTAATAGCTGATAATTGTGATAATTGATAATAGTCAGGACTTACGCAACGGCACTAATGATAGTGTAAACATCGGGAATATTGACCAAACTATACGCCATATATAGCGGTACTGCGTAAGTCCTGATAGTGTTACTAGACTGACACATATAAAATGGTGCAATAACTGTAGGTTGGGTTGAGGAACGAAACCCAACAACAAACCTAACAACTAACAACAATAGGGTTTTGTTGGGTTTCACTGCGTTCTACCCAACCTGCATTTTTAGGCGTGTCATGGCAGTTACTCTAAAATATGTTTATCTTAGTTATGGTGCAATAAGTGTAGGTTGGGTTGAAGAACGAAACCCAACAACAATAGGGTTTTGTTGGGTTTCACTGCGTTCTACCCAACCTACATTTTTAGGCTTGTCATGCCAGTTACTCTAAAATATGTTTATCTTAGTTTTGTTAATTATTTGGTAGTACACCTAATGCAATTTTCCCCACTTAATCCTTGGATAATTAATATTTCTCTAATTCTCGGTTCCATATTTTTTGCCGAACTAATACGAGACCTTTATCATGTAGTTTCTCATATTTGGTCGCCCCTCTATAAATGGCATGCTTGGCACCATCGCGTTTTCCGTCCAGACCTAACTACTGTCAGTACAGAAATGTATCAAAAAGCTACTTGGTATCACGATATACCAGAATCTGTGGTAATGTTAACCTTTGGTATGCTATTATGGGCTTCATTTTTTGTCTGGATGCCTTCCTATCAAGGGGCAACTCTGGCAGGTGTTACTTATACCTTAACTTTTTCCTTTCCAGCGATCGCTCGTGCCATAGGTATTCCCAATGCTGACCAACTTACAGACCTCAATCATCTTCCCGGTGCATTTTTAACGCCTCCAGCAAACTGGCTTGTAAATCGTCCCTACCATTGGCGACACCACTTTGACAACCAAAATGCCTATTTTTGCGGAACCCTCACCTTAGTAGATAAACTCATGGGTACAGCACTTTCCCTCAAAGGCAAAACAATCGCCGTCACAGGAGCTTCGGGCAGTTTAGGCCAAAGTCTCCTGAAACACCTTCATCAAGCAGGGGCCAAAATTATTGCTTTGACATCCAAAGACCAGACCATTATCTTAGACATAGACGGTCAAAGCTTGGAAGTTAATACCATAACTTGGCAAATAAGTCAAGAAGAAAAATTAGCAGAATTATTTGAAAAAGTAGATATATTAGTCCTAAACCATGGTATTAACGTACATGGAGAAAAGACAGCAGAAGCGATCGCTAAATCCTACGAAATCAACACATTTTCTAGCTGGCGAATGTTAGAAATATTCCTCAAAACTGTCAGAACAAATTCTGATATTGCCTGTAAAGAAGTCTGGGTAAATACCTCTGAAGCTGAAGTTAATCCAGCATTTAGTCCCCTTTACGAACTCACAAAAAGAACCCTTGGAGATTTAGTTACATTACGCAGATTAGATGCTCCTTGTGTAATTAGAAAATTAATATTAGGTCCGTTTAAAAGTAACTTGAATCCCGTCGGAATTATGTCTGCTGACTGGGTAGCAAAACAAATAATAAAATTAGCAAAAGCAGACGTTAGAACAATTATTGTCACAATTAATCCTTTAACTTTTGTGGCAATTCCGATCAAAGAATTTTTCGTTTCTACCTACTTTAAATTATTTACTGCACCCCTACGATAAAATCTTATATCATCTCCGGTTGAATAGTTATAATTAAAGCTTGTAGTTGGGCTTTAGCCCGAACTGTAGATAGGGCTAAAGCCCAACTACAAACAAAAACTTTTTGATCGTTGATTATCCTGACATGATATTACAACCTATTTAGGATTGCTATAGTTTGGGCAGTAGGAGAGATAAAATTATGAACGTATATTATATCACCGGATTTTATGTCATCCAAAAATTTCAATAACTATAACGTTGCAGTTTAGGGTCTGACCCCTCATAGCGTCAAAAAAAATCAGAAAACATTACCATAGGGGTTGGGAAACCAAACCCTCATATAACCACTCTCCCCAAACTCTGCTTTTCTCAGCAAACCCTACTTAAACTCGTTGTTTTTATTATATAAAAAGCTTCTTACTGCCAGAGATAACCCATAAATCCGAACACGGGCAGCATTCACAGAATTAGGATTTTTGGCAGAAAACCCCTCCACAGCACCTAAAGAATTTGGTTGCCTGCCAATATTAAAAGAGAGTTTCTCCGTTTCTGCAAAAGATAGCGCTCTTTCGATTTTCACTGTTGCTAAATCGAGCCAAGGGGAAGTTTCCTCCCTCCAGTCTCGCTCCTGCGTAAAAATTTCAGTTTTATCTCCTTGAATCTCCTCATGCAAACGCAATTGCAGATGAAAAATTACAGGTTGTTTTGCTAATCTTTCAATATATTCCTTGCGGAGATAATCAATAGGTCTTGTCTCCTCCGGAAGCCGTTTTTGCAACCAAGGCTTTTCCAGATCGCTTCCCAATATAACCCCAGAATCTACTCCCCGATCTTCGGGAATTAAGCGATACTTAACATATCTGAGTTTTCCATCTTTTGCTTTAAAGTAATTTACCAACTTCGAGTAATAATACATCTGACTAAAAGAGTCAGGGGCACGTCGCAGGGTTTCGGCAAAAATTTCTTTAAAGATAGGTTCTCTTTGACAATAAGCCTCAAGTCCCTTAGAACTAACGGGTTCGTCATCTCCCCGATCGCTTATCGATGCCAAAGTAAAATTCCAAAATTCAATGATATCTCGAAATGTGCGCGGTCCCGTATTCATAATGATATCGAGTGGACTCTTCTCTGGTCGATCGCTGAGTTTGAGAGAAGCACTGCGAAGATCCATTGCTGCATCATCCTCAAATGTCACCGCACCATGGCGAATTTGTAGGGGAAAAACTTTTCCTGGTTCCCAAAACTCATGTTCTGGAAATTCCGGGCGATCGACCACTTTCAAAGTTCCAGCACCACCCACACCATATTTATGAGTTGCACGTCCTTTATTTGTAAATGCTGCCAACATAAAAAGTAACGAGGCACCAATTAAGTAAAAACAGAACAGAATACTGTCCCAAATTTTTTTCATCAATCTCTCCATTCTGAAAAATATATTGGCGCTTTCTTCTAAATTAGACATCTCCGATAATCAAAAATCAAATCAATTATCGTACATAAATCATCAATTATTTCCCCCTACTCCCTACTCCCTACTCCCTCTTTTCCAGAGAGGTCTAAATATTGATACTCATCATAATCCATTCTAGAGGAATTCCCGGTTCGATGCGATCGCGATATTCCCAAAGTAGTTTTTTCAGAGGAAGAGGAGCAAATTCAATGGCAGGATTATAATGAACATTTGCTAAAGTCCACATTAACTTAACTTGAGCATTATGTCGTTTTTCAACCTTTTTAGCATCATAGTTAGGATCGTCTTCATCCCACAACCCGATCGCCGCATATTCAATATCTCCACCATCTTCATATTGTTTATTATTCACCCAAGAGTGGAAAAAAGTACAGTGGTAGAGAATATAAACGCAAAGCTGTTGCAAATCTTTTTGGTCGTTAATTGCTAATTTTTCCTTGGGCTGGAAAATTGAATGAGCGACTAAATCTTTAGACATATCCTCAATTTCATGCCAATAGGTTTGAATTTCCTGCTGATTATTAACGAAAAATTCCGAAACATATTTTTCTAGTAACTCCCACATAGCAAGGGCAGCGGGATCGAAATAATTATTATCAATCGGATCGGGGAGAGCCTGTCTTGCTGGAGACCAGTGATAATTCAAAATAGCGATTTCTTCTGCGAGAATCCCGTCCACGCTGTTTGAATCCAAAGCAGAGGCTTCCGGGATAAAGCCACTATTCCCAATAATCAGGGATGCCCCTTTCTTGTCGATACTAATTAAGCCTTCAAAGTGAGGCCATAGTAACTCCCGAATAGGACTCTTGATAACATTCCGATAAAATGCCATTGCATATTGATCCATATTCATGTGAGTCCGTCCCAAATGGGACTGAATTTCCTGAAAGACGTATTCAGCACTGCGAAAATAATATTTTGCATCTTCCCAGTATTGGCCATCTGTGGGAAAACAATTAATAACTTGCTCTTTCCAGGAATATTCTATAGAGTGAACGTGGAGAGAACGGTCGCGCAGGATAAAACGAGCTTCACTATATTCAGGGAGTATTCCTCCGGGTTCGACTTGATAGCGTCCGGTATTGTAGCGAACGGCATATTGCCATTCCTGCTCTGCAACACGCTTCAATTTTCCCGGATTAAATCCATTTAAACGCCGTTCCACAAAATATTCATCGCTGAACTTATCAGGACGCAGCCGACTTAAGTTAGCAGGCATCCAAGTCTGCAAGGAGGAACCTATCATGCTGCGGAAGCCAAACTTTTTGGCTAATCCTGAAAAGGCCCAGTTAAATAGAGGAATTAAAGGCAAGGTGGGGAAAATTTGCAAGCCAAGATGAGCTTCATATCTGGGGGTGGGTTCAACTTCTTCAGGTAAGGGACTATTGACATCAAATCTGGCAAAGTCCTTTCCTGGGGTACCGTAGTATTTAAACCTTACTTTGGGATTACTCGATGATTGGTTCATGGTTAATTAGTTATTCTTTCTGGTAGTTCAAAAATTATCACGATCGAGAATGTTACAATTATTACCTACTATACTCTTACCTAGTTTATCTTTCTTATTTCTTTAACTTTATAATTAGGGCTTACCGATCAAATGTAAAACCATTGACAGATAAAGGTTTTAGCATTTTTAGGTCTGGAAAAAGTACCTGGTTTTCAGCTCTTGATGCTCAAAAAGTTAGCATTTCTGACCCATAGTTGGGCAAAAAATTACCGGAATAATTAATAATTAAACAATTAAATAATTAGATAATTCAGCTTTGTTAGCCTCCCCAATAAAGGGGAAAAAAAATAAATATTTATTATTTTAGTCAATCCTCTCCCTAAAAGGAGAGATAATTATCCATTATCCATTAATGAATCCCCTACTCCCCCGCTCCTTAAAAAGACTTTTTCAGCAAACCCTAAATATCATCAACCTCATCATCCATCTGAAATAAAATTTTCTCCATCTCAACATTCGACTCCTCAATTTCCATTTCTATCGAATCATAAGTTGGTTGAATTACAAAAGGTAAATTTGCTCCCATCAATCCTCTTTTAATTCTTTCTGGAGTTTCGGAAAATAAAACAAATAAAGGATAAATTTCCTCCGCCTCTTGAGAATAAATATGTTTATAACCTTGAGGCATTACCCACTCATATTCCCGATCTAATAAAACCTGAGTTTCTCGCCAACGACTAAGTAGATCGGAAAAATCTTCCTGGGGTCTATAAATAAAAACAAAAATTTCTACCCCAGTCTTAACCTTCCATTCCGGGTCACACATAAAAATCCCTAAATCACAGGGTAGAGGAACAGTTTTCCCAGATTCATCACCCTTTTCCCGTAACCGAATAATTGGCAAAGGAATAGTAATTAAACTATCTTCTGGCCGACGTAAACTTGGCACCATTTCCAAATACAATCTATATTGTTTAAGTAGTGCAATTGCAGCCCTTGAGTTACTATATTCTGCTAGCAAAGCTTCATAATCTGACTTTTTTACAACCATAATAATTTTAGTATTCTATTATATTTAACTTAAAATAAGGAAAAAGCAATCGGGAATAATGTCAATTTCAATTTGAATTCAGATTGAAAACAAAGAATTAAAAAATTAGATCTATCTTACAGTTTTCTGAAATCATAAAAATCCCAGAAAAAGATTCATTTATTACTTTTTCTAGTAGTTTATTTAGGGCTGAATGAATAAGTTTTTAACCTGAATTCATCAAAATATTAAGAACAATTATTTACCACTCAAGTGTAAGTTAAGAACTTATATGAAATCCAGTTATATAATATACGAAAAAGTCTGTCTAATTAATAGTGAAAAAGCTATCCTCACTCTTGAAGAATGCCTAATCTCTTGATTCCCTAATACCCCATTTCCCTACTATTTTTTAATAATATAGAAATTCCCATACTGGTGAAGTACAAAATTTTAGGTTTAAGGGAAAACTTAACTGGGAACGGGGAGCAGGAAACAGGGAATAAAAAGATAAAAAGATAACTGTACCTCACAATCTTGGGAAACGCTATAAGTATTCAATGGGATATTAGATGAACCCTTCAAAACTAATGTACAAGTTGAACTCTTATGGTGAAAAGTTTCACTTAACTTAAACCTCAAAAACACTTTTGCCTGTTCCTTTAAAGAACCAAAAACTTTTTCAGCAGACCCTATTTAAACTTAAGATTTTGGGAGATATTCAGTCAATAAGTCTCATAAAAAAACATTAAATTAAATCTCCCACCTAATATCATGTCTGCTTAATTAGTTATAAAAAAACTTTCTCCTCCTTTTTCTCCCGATCTATTTTTTTTCCTCCTCTGCTCCCTCCTGACTCCTGACTTGGTCCTCCTAACTCCTAACTCCTGACTCGGTCCTCCTAACTATAGATTTTCAAACACAGCAAACATAGGCAAATACATAGACATCAAAATCGAACCAACCATACCTCCAATACCTACAATCATTAGCGGTTCCAACATACTTGAGAGAGACTTCACAGCTTCCTCGACCTCAGTCTCATAAAAAGCTCCCACCTTCATTAACATCCCATCCAATTCACCAGTTTCCTCACCAATAGCCATCATTTGAATCGCCAGAGAAGGGAAAACGTTCTTTTCCTGTAAAGCCAAACTAATCATACCCCCACTTTGAATTTCCTGTCTTGCATACTCAATAGACTGAGCGATCGCCTCATTCCCTGCTACATTTCTTACAATTTCTAGAGCTTTTAACATTGGCACCCCAGAACGAGTCAAAGTACCAAAAATCATACAAAAACGAGCTACCGCCGACTTCTCAAGAATATCCCCAAAAATAGGCAGCTTGAGGAAAATTTTGTCAAAAAACAGCCTACCTGCATCTGTTTTATAAGCCGTTGAATAGGCAATATAAATAGCAATAATTACTCCTATTGTTGTTACTTGGGGAATAGGAGGCCAAGTCCTACAAAACTCACTTATACTTAACATAAACACAGTAAAAGCTGGCAACTCTGTACCAATTTGCTCAAAAATACCAGCAAAAGTTGGTAACAGAAAAGTTGTCATACCAAAAAACACTGCCAGAGCAATAAACATAACAGTTTTTGGATAAGACATAGCCGAATTAATTTCACTAATTGTCTTAGCATTTTTCTCCAACATAACTGCCAAACGTTCCAGCACTTCATCAAGTACACCACCCACCTCTCCAGCAGCTACCATACTCAAAAATAATTGATCGAAAATCGCAGGATGTTTTCTCATTGCCTCTGACAACTCTGTTCCTTCTTCAACCTCAGCACTAATCATTTTCATCGCATATTTAATCTTGGCATTAGAAGTTTGGTCTTTTAAAACTTTAAGACACCTAACCATCGGCACACCAGCATTAAACATTGCAGCAAACTGACGGGCAAAAATAGATAAATCTTTCACTGTCACCGATGCTAGGGCAACATTTATTTGTTCTTCTATTATCTCTAACCGTTTTTCTAAGCTACTTTGAGGTTTTTTATTAGCTATATTACCAGCCATTTTTTTTCTTCCTTGTATTATTTATTAAGGTGTTAAGTTTGAAGTTTTTGGTATTAGGAATTAAATTTTTAACTCAAGGTTTTAAGTTTAAAAAAACTGTTAATTAAGTAGACAAAATTATTTGTGTATTTGCTGTCTATTTACTAATAGACTATATTCCCTTTATTAAAATAATTGTCTCTAAAACCAGACTTTTGAAGAGGAAATGTTTTTGGAGGGTTATTCACAATTCCCCTGACAAAAAAACTTATGACTTCATTAACAGTTGCCTACCTCAACTAAAATATTAAATTAATTCTGTCGAGGTACTTATACCAATTCACTTTAAAGATGTCACAAATAGTTTCCAACTTTAAAATGTAAAGTAATTTCAGGAAATTACTCTGTCGTCAAAATATTGATTCTATAAAATATTACCTTTGACTTTTGACTGTCAGATGTGCATCTTACATTCTGTTCGCGGAGCGTTTCCGCAGGAAATGGAGACCTCAAAATTACGCACTTGATGCATGACTTCCGTAAAACAGTATTAGGTGTCAGGTTTTAAGTAGCTGAGGAAAACCTGGTTAGCTAAAACCTAAAACCTACCACTTATAACCTTTTTAACGAGCCTTAGTCTTAGTTTTTTCCTTAGGCTCTGGACCAATTAAAGCTTCCAATTCATCCGGTTTAACTGCCTTAGCCATAACATTAGCCCAGGTAGCCTTTCCTTCCTTATATAACTTAGCCAGAGCCATTTCCATAGTCTGCATTCCCAACTTAGCTCCCATTTGAATTTGAGAATAAAGTTGAGAATTTTTCGACTCTCGAATCAAGTTAGCGATCGCCGGAGTATTAATCAAAATTTCCTGAGCAGCACAGCGACCGCCACCAATTTTTTTCACCAAGTTTTGACTACAAATACAAACAATAGAGTTAGCCAACTGTGACCTAATTTGAGGTTGTTGTTCTGGTGGGAAAACATCCAACATCCGGTCTACTGTACCAGGAGCGCTATTGGTATGAAGTGTCCCAAATACCAAGTGACCTGTTTCTGCTGCACTAGAAGCCAAAGAAATAGTTTCTAAATCCCTCATTTCCCCAACTAGAATAATATCTGGGTCTTGACGAAGTGCTCCTTTGAGAGCATTAGAAAAACTTTTAGTATCTTCTCCTTTTTGCCGTTGGTGAAACAAACTTTTCTCATTGGGGAACACATATTCAATGGGGTCTTCCACAGTCAGAATATGTTCACAGCGGGTACGATTAATTAAATCTAGCAAAGCCGCCATAGTAGTTGTTTTTCCAGAACCAGTTTGCCCAGTCACCAGAAACAGTCCCCTAGGTCGCTCAGTCAACTCCCGTAAAATCATTGGCACCCCAAGCTTATCAGCATTAGGAATTTGGGAAGCCAGCGCTCGCATACAAGCTGCCCAACTACCCCGTTCCCGATAAACATTCAGACGGAAACGAGCCAACCCCTTTACCCCATAAGCACTGTCAAGCTCCCAGTTTTGCTCCAAATTCTTACGCTGCATATTATTCAGCATCTGGAAAATCAAATTTTGTACTTCTAAAGGCTCTAGATTTTCCCCAAACTGAGGTTGAGCAGTCAACTGTCCACTGATACGGAAGAAAATAGGTGCTCTGGCTTGAATATGAACATCAGATCCCCCTTGTTCGACAAGAGACTCCAAAACATCCTCAATCATAAAAGACATAAATTCAATCTCCCTTTTTACTTAGTTTTAACGACATTGGCAACTTAACTTGAGGTGTATAATAGGTAAGGCTTGGTTGAATTAAACAGACAGAAGAAAAAAATAAGGTGTTGCTGAAGTTAAGGTATGAAATTCCTAATATAATGTTATTTTCAGACCTATTTCCCCTCGTTCCTAGCCCGGAAAAAGCTACTTTCTAACTCCTGATGACTGACTCCTGACTCCTGTAAAATCATACTTTTATTCACCAACCCGCCACTCTTACTCAAAGCGGGGTGTCATACAATAAGGACAATCTAACCACTCTGCCTGCAATTCAGCATTGCAAGACTTACATATTAGATTTTGTTTAGCCAAGCGTTTCATTTCTGCCTCCAGACCAGAATCAGTAAACGTTACCCGTTCCACCTCCTCAAAAGTTGTATGACCTTCTCGCACCAAATTCAGACTATATTGCAACAGAGGCTTCATCCCCTCCTCTACTGCAACTTCTTTAATCTGTTCCGTTGGTGCTCTTTGAGTAATTAAAGTTTGTAACCGCTCCGTAATTTTCATAAACTCATAAACACCCACACGACCTTTATAACCAATACCATTACACTTCCTACATAACTCTCCCCTTTCTGCTAAACTTTCCCGTTCCTCAACTGGTATAGTATTTGCCCTATAGTATGTAAAATCTTCCTCCTGAGAAGGAACCAAACCATAACGACGAAACTCATCAGGTTCAGGCTTATATTCTATTCGACATTGACTGCAAACTCGACGCATCAGACGTTGTGCCACCACACCCAACAAAGCAGCAGAAACCATAAAAGATTCCACTCCCATTTCATCAAGACGAGCGATCGCTCCGGCAGCATCATTAGTATGTAGGGTTGTCAAAACCAAGTGTCCGGTTAACGCAGCTTCAATTGCCGTTTTTGCCGTTTCCTTATCTCGCGTTTCCCCCACCAGCAAAACATCCGGGTCTTGTCGTAGAAACGCCCGCAGGATACTAGCAAAAGTCAAATCCTTTTCCCTGATCACCTGACATTGAGTAATTCCCGGCAAAGCATATTCAATCGGGTCTTCTGCCGTACTAATATTAATCCCTGGGTCATTTCGTTCTGCCAAAATCGAATATAGAGAAGTAGACTTACCAGAACCAGTTGGTCCTGTCACTAGAATTAATCCAAATGGACGACCAGCAGTTTCCCTAACCAGTCCCAAAGTTTCCTGGTCTGTGATTAACTTATCCAACCCCAGTTGGGTACTAGAGCTATCTAAAATCCGCAAAACTATTTTTTCACCATAGCGACTAGGTAAACTATTTACTCGGAAGTCAATAGTACGCCCCTTAAAGACCTTACGGATACGACCGTCTTGAGCTTGTCGTCTTTCAGCGATGTCTAGATTGGCTATAATTTTGAAGCGGGACGTAATAGCAGGAATAACTTTTTTCGGAAACCGAAAATACTCTTGTAAAACCCCATCTTTACGCATCCGAATTTGAATAAATTCTTCTTGGGGTTCTACATGAATATCAGATACTCCCTCAGTCAGTGCTTTAACTAAAATAACGTTAACAGCCTTAATAACAGGAGCATCTTCGGCTTCAGAGAGGCTTTTTGCTATATCCTCTACCCCCGTCTCATCTGCTGCATCCTCCAAATCAGCACTCTCAAAAAAGCCTGATTCCAACTCTAACTCTTTTTGTTCTGCCTTTTTGGCAGCAGCAGCATCTTTCTTGGTTTGCTCCTCTAAGTAATAGTTGATTAAATCTTGATAATCTTCTTGAGTAATGACCAAGCGTTGCAAAATTAATCCACGATGCCTCAAGATATTTTTTAGCTCATCCAAAGCTTGAAGATTATCAGGGTTAACCATTGCCACCATCACAAAAGGTTGCTGTTTTTCATAATCACTCACCAGATTTGATGGCAGGGGATCTCCAGCAAACTTTTCTAAGTTATCAATTAATTTACCCTGTGAGCTGCTGCTTTGAGCTAAAGCCTTCAGCATTTGCTGTTGACTCATACTCCCCGTCTGGACAGCCTGATTTGCCAGATGAGTTTCGTGACTAAATAATGGTATTATCTGATTCCGACGACAAGTTTCAATTGGAATTACCTTGTCAATTAAATAACATACCTGTTGTGCTGGAATTTGAGTAATCTCTGGGTCAAAAGCAGCTACACCATGGAGAATCATTAACTCAAATAGCTGTTGCTTTTTATAATGCCTGAGTAATTCCGGGGGTAAACGTTGTCCTGTTAGAGCTTCCAGTAGCTCTGTCAGTGATTTACCCGTTTTACGGCTTTCAACTTGGCATTTTTGGAACTGTTCGATGTTGACATAGCCAGCTTGAACCAGTTTATTCCCGAAGGGAGAGAGATGACTGAGGGCAACTATAGCGGTGCGCGAATTGCGTGAAGAGCTTTGGGCCATGGCTGATAAAAAATTTCTCCTTAATCTAAGTATTCCCTAAGTTTTTGAGAAAATTTACACTTGCTTAATAACTTGTTAACTTTATTTACTCCTTAAATGTTTGTTTGCACTTTCCTGATTTAATTTTTTATGTACTCCAGTCTTTCACTAGCTTTTTTACCTTCAATAAGGATATTCTACCTTCTAAATCTCAATCGCAAATGAAACAATTAGGCCAGCAAATACCAGACTACTGTAACAATTTTAGCAATCATAGAAAAACTTTTCCCATCTTTCGATATAGTAGGTACAATTAGCTATCACTAACAAAAATCTAGACCAGGAAAATGTTTTGCTCGATCCTGCCATGATTCGGTATAATGTAAGGCTTTAGCCTAAGGTGCAATATTTGCCAACAACATAAGGCCATCTAAAATTACGTGCAGGGGACTTCCACTATAGCCTTTGGGGTTAGCGGTGATGGGAATGGGCGTCCTCCAAGAATATTGACAAGTTGATGTGGTTCCGCTAAGATAACTTGATCAGAGTGTATTAATCAAATGTTGTTGACTCAAGCTGAATAAATATGAAAAAAGTGTATTGACTTCTTTGTGTCACTTGTCCAAAAACTTATTTAATGTTGGATTGTACACAGTTCGTCAATATTTTTTTCAAGAGAATCAATATCTCTCTTACCGAAAAATTGGGGTATGCGCCTTGACCTTACTTGACCTTAAGCGGGCAACTTTTTGGTTGATTAAATAGAAGGACATAAGGTATAGTATTGTTGTCGTGGGTGGGCAAGGAGAGACATTAAACGGACGGGTAGGGAAGTTTCACCCACCCCCATCCCCTCGCGGGAGGGGAGTAAGAGGGGTGGGTGCAGCACCCGATGAAGCGTCAACTCTGAGCTACGGCTCGGTATGAATTTCCCTGCCTAACCGCCGGAGAGGATGTCAATTGTGCAAAGAGAATGAAAATTATCAACTCTTGGCAACTGATTGTGGTCAAAAAAAACACTTAAATGTGTAGATAAATGCTTTAAAGCATTCTTGTTGGGGAGACCCCAAGACCGCACTGCCTCAACTTTGTTCAAATTCCGATATTTACCCTTCGTGGCAAGCTGAAAAGCCTCTCTCTGTGAACGATATGGGTTGAACTACGTTCACCAGGAAGAATCCTAAAAATCTATTTATTGCATCTGGTCTTGACCGCGATCGAATAACTGTTTACAATGCTGATAATCCCGTCAAAAAAAGCTTCTCTGGTAGACGAGTCAATCGCGGATTATATCAGACAAAAGATGGTCATTTAATTAATGCGGATGCAAATGGAAGTTTTGGAATCGGGTTAAAAAGTAAGCACCAACTCAGTTTTGAGCGAGTGTCTAGGGTCTGTTTGACGTAGCCTGTAAGGGTTAATATCCTTCAAGAATCACCCTCTATAAGCGATATTAGGATCTTAGTGGTGGGAATACGTCAAAGAGTTAGGAATAACTATGTATTATGATTTATTTTTTAATTTATTTTTGAGAACCCAGAAACTAATAGTTTATTAGTTCAAGAAATTATGATTGTTATGATTTAAAAATTATAGATAGATAGAAACAGGAATGATTTGTTTGGTAATTTTTAGCAAATCTGAGAATGGATTAAAGATATCTTGCTAAACAATTAAATCCCATAATATTGCTTAACCTAATTTGCTAACAAGAGCTTATTAGTGCTTCAAGCCTTAATAATTTCAACAATTTAAAAGCTATTAAAATAGCCATAGTTAACATAAACTAAGATTAACACTGTTAGATCTTCAGTGTTTTTGTATTGCTTCTTGATTGTGATATGATCAATCAGGGTAAAAAAGCAAGACAAAAAGCAGTAATAGCCTTAAGTATTAGGAGAGAATAAAATGGCAGGAGAGATCCCCTCTACAGAAACAAAAAATCAAGAAATAAATGAAAATATTCAAGATGTTCAAGCTGCTGTTGAGCCGAATCTAGACTTAGATTCATCTCCAAAAGTTGAGAATAACAAAGAAGTCTCTGAAGATAATGCCTCACAAGAGACAGAGCCGCATAATTTTGAGCCAATGTCACAAGAAATAGTCCTGTTGAAAGAGGCTTATGAATCCTTACAAACTCAGTTAGAAACTACCCAATTTCAACTAGAAGAAAAAGACAGTCAATACAAAAGACTAGGAGCAGACTTTGACAACTTCCGTAAACGGACAGAAAAGGAAAAGGAAGAGTTGGATACACAAGTCAAGTGTTCCACAATTATTGAAATCTTACCAGTAATTGACAACTTTGAGCGTGCTCGCTCCCAAATTAAACCAGCAAATGATGGAGAAATGACTATCCATAAAAGCTATCAGAGTGTCTATAAGCAAATGGTAGAGTCTTTGAAAAAGTTAGGAGTTTCTCCTATGCGCCCAGAAGGTCAAGAGTTTGACCCTAATCTACATGAGGCAGTAATGCGAGAGGCAACTACAGAGCATCCAGAAGGAACTGTAATAGAAGAGTTTGTCAGAGGTTATATTCTAGGCGATCGTGTACTCCGACACGCTATGGTAAAAGTAGCAACAGCACCAGAACCGACAGATTCTGAAGTAGAAAATCAAACCGATCCAGAAAGTTAATACTGGTTAGTTATTTTTGATTGAATTATCCTGCTTTTAAGTTGTATTCAGACATATCCAAAATCAGCCACAAGACAAACACAGATACTATAACTTCAATCCAATTGTCGGAATTTAACTAAGATTTTTTCTGGATGCAACTTAAACAAATCAAACTAATGATTTTGGGGGAGAATTAAAATTTACTAGAAATTGGAAAAAAGTATATTATGAGTTGCAAAATTAGCTAATTTTTTTACAGCGTTGAAGAAAAATATACTTGATTAAGATATAAAAAAAAGCGTAATTAACAAAGTAAGAAAAAAGCTAGATTTTTGTTGCTTTTAAAGCCTGAGCAAAAGCCAGAAGCTTGAAAGCTTCATTCTAATAAAAATAAAGATTTTTGACTATAAGAACGCCGAAGCACTATGGGAAAAGTCATTGGCATCGATTTAGGGACAACTAATAGTTGTGTGGCCGTTTTAGAAGGGGGGAAAGCTGTTGTAATTTCCAACTCAGAAGGTGGACGTACAACACCCAGTATTGTCGGATTTGGTAAAGGAAATGAACGTTTAATTGGTCAACTAGGAAAGCGACAATCAGTAACCAATGCAGTAAATACAGTTTATAGCATTAAAAGATTTATCGGGAGAAGATGGGACGATACCGAAGAAGAACGCTCCCAAGTTCCCTATACCAGTATTCAGGGTAAAGATAATACTGTAAATGTCCAGATTAGGGGAAAAAATTATACTCCTCAAGAAATTTCAGCTATGATTCTGCAAAAAATGAAGCAGGATGCTGAAAAATATCTAGGTGATTCTGTTACTAAAGCTGTAATTACAGTACCAGCCTATTTTACAGATGCGCAGAGACAAGCAACTAAAGACGCAGGAACTATTGCTGGTCTAGAAGTGCTAAGAATTATCAATGAACCAACTGCCGCTTCATTATCATACGGCATAGATAAGCAGGACAAAGATCATACTATCTTAGTCTTTGACTTAGGTGGGGGAACTTTTGATGTTTCTATCTTACAGTTAGGAGATGGAATCTTTGAAGTTAAGGCTACTTCTGGCAACAATCATCTAGGAGGAGATGATTTTGATAATTGTATAGTCCGTTGGTTAGTAGAGCAGTTCAGAGATCGGGAAGGGACAGATTTATCTCCAGATAAAATGGCAATACAAAGAGTGCGAGAAGCAGCAGAAAAAGCCAAAATAGAACTATCTTCTGCCCAGACTACAAATATCAATTTACCATTTATTACAGCTAACGAAGCAGGGCCAAAACATTTGGAGACCCAGCTAACTCGTGCTCAATTTGAAAAATTGGTGCAACCTTTGGTTAAAAGTACGATTCAACCAGTAGAACAAGCTCTCAAGGATGCTGGGATGAAGCCAGAAAATATAGACAGGATTATTCTTGTGGGAGGATCTACTAGAATACCAGCAGTTCAAGCAGCAATAGGTAATTATTTTAATGGTAAAGCTTCTGATACTTCCGTGAACCCAGATGAAGCTGTGGCTTTGGGGGCAGCTATTCAAGCTGGTATTTTAGGCGGTGAAGTTAAAGACCTTTTGTTATTAGATGTGATTCCTCTGTCCTTGGGGTTAGAAACTTTGGGAGGAATATATACTAAGGTGATTGAGAGAAATACTACAATTCCTACCAGTCGCTCCCAAATGTATTCTACTGCTGTGGATGGACAAACGTCTGTGGAGATTCATGTTCTCCAGGGTGAGCGAGCAATGGTTAAAGATAATAAAAGTCTGGGTAGATTTTTACTGAAAGGAATTCCTCCTGCTCCGAGGGGTATACCACAAATAGAGGTTAATTTTGATATAGATGCTAATGGAATTCTGAAAGTTAAGGCTCTAGATCAAGGAACGGGTAGAGAACAAAGTATTGAAATTAGTAATACAGGTGGTCTGAGTGAAGCAGAAATTCAACGAATGCAGCAAGAAGCAGAAGTTTATGCAGAACAAGACAGTCAACAAAAACTATTAGCAGAATTGAGAAATCAGGCAGATACTCTTTTATATAACTATGAAGCAACTATTAAAGAACATGGTGATGTTATTGATGAAGAGTTAGTAACAGAAGTTGGTAATAGTTATGAGGAGTTGAAACAAGTTTTGATTAATTCTGAAACTGAAGTTAATTACGATCAACTAAATCAGCAGATTGAAGTATTTAGGCAACAGCTTTTTGCTTTAGGTGAAACTTTATATGAACAAGGGGGAAGTGAAAAGCTGAAGTTACCAGAAGAAGATAAAAGTTCTAAGATACTTCAGGATTCAGAAATTACAGAGCCAGAAACTTCTCAAGAAGTAGAACCAGAAATTCCAGAGTCAGAAACTTTTCAAGAAGTAGAAAGTGAGATATTTGTTGATACTAACTCAACTACAAATGACCATGTAAATTCAACCAAGATTCAGGACAAAACTGAAGATCCTGAGAATGAATTTGGTAAAAATCCCTTTCTATAGATATATATAAAGAGGGAGTAGGGAGTAGAGGGAAATAGGGGAAAAACTTACGGATAATTGTTCCGATATAGATATGGCTCACTGATTAACTATCAAAGCATTAACAGATAAAGGTTTTAGTTTTTTTATGTCGAAAAAAGTGGAAGCTTTTCAGCCCAGAACGCTTGAAAAGTCAAAATTTTGGGCAGGCAATATTTAATTTTCCCACACTTCCCACACTCCTGACCCCTACCCTTAGCCATAAGACTTTTTCAGTAAACCCTATGTAGATTTATCATAAGTCTGTGCTAAACTGGTAGAAGGCGATAATTAATGGATGGCAAAATTAAAACCAGATATAAATATCGCCAAATAAAAATATAAAATCACAAAGTAGACTTATTAACATTATTAATTCTAGGCAAATAGCTCTATGGCCCGCGATTATTACGAAATTCTAGGTGTTTCTCGTAGTGCAGATAAGGAGGAACTAAAGCGTGCCTACCGCCGCTTGGCTCGTAAGTACCACCCAGATGTGAATAAAGAGCCAGGAGCAGAAGAGCGCTTTAAAGAGATAAACCGAGCTTACGAAATTCTTTCTGACCCAGAAATGAAAGCCCGTTTCGATCGCTTTGGAGAAGCAGGAGTATCAGGAGGAGGAGCATCAGGTTTCTCAACAGACTTTTCAGACAGTTTCGCTGATATATTTGAAAGCTTTTTTAGTGGGTTCTCAGGAGGAGTGGGAACTCAAGGACGTAGGCGTACAGGTCCAGTTAGAGGAGATGACCTACGTTTAGACCTGAATCTGGACTTCCACGAAGCTATATTTGGTGGAGATAAAGAACTGACAATTAAGCATCTGGAAACTTGTGAAACCTGCAACGGTTCAGGGGCTAAACCAGGCACAAGACCTCAAACTTGTTCTACTTGTGGAGGTACGGGTCAAGTTCGCCGGGCGACAAGAACTCCTTTTGGTAGTTTCACTCAAGTATCAGTTTGTCCCTCATGTAACGGTACTGGACAGATAATAGAAGAAAAATGCGTAACTTGTGGAGGTCGTGGGCAGAATGAGGTCTCGAAAAAGATAAAAATTACTATCCCAGGAGGGGTAGACAATGGTACTAGGCTACGAGTATCTAATGAAGGAGATGCGGGTAAGATGGGGGGGCCTCCTGGAGACTTGTATGTTTTCCTGGCTGTCAAACATAACCCAGAGTTTCAAAGAGATGGAATTAATATTCTCTCCCAAATAAAAATTAGCTATTTACAAGCAATTCTAGGTTGTTCCCTGGAAATAAATACAGTTGATGGTAAGTCGGAATTAATAATTCCAGCAGGTACTCAGCCAAATACAATTTTAACTTTGGAAGATAAGGGAGTGCCGAGATTAGGTAATCCGGTAAGTCGTGGAGACCATCTGATAACAATTGAAATTGATATTCCCACAAAAATTACTCCAGAAGAAAGAGAGTTATTAGAAAAATTGGCGAGTATTAAAGGTGAGCGGACTGGAAAAGGAGGTTTAGAAGGATTTCTGGGAAATTTATTTCACCAAAAGTGATTGATATTGGAGATTTTCCTAATTCTCAAAAACTTGTTCTTAGCAGGGGTTTAATAATTAATAATTAATAATTAATAATTACCTCTTATTAAAAAGAAGAGAATTGGTTAAAAGGAAATTTTTTTCTCCCTGAAAGGAGAGGCTTTAAACCTGAATTTTTCAGTAGAAACAGAGGCGTTGTTGAATTACTGTATGATTTTTCTAGATTTTGAATTAGATTTATACATGGAGTACCATCTATATCATAGCTAAGAATTAGCAACGCCAAAACAGAAGCTTAAATATGACCTAAGTATACCTAAATATACTTTCTGTTAAAATTAAATTATGGTAGTATACTTAAGCTAATACCACACAAATAATAAAAAATTGTGGCTTGATTGCATAAAAGTGGTAGAAGCATGATAAAATTAGTATTTATCAAAAAATTTTATTTAAAGATAAAGTATTCCACTGCATAAGGTTTCAGGATATTCGTGCAACAAAGCCAAAAATTGGAGAGAAAATATTTAACTATGGATTCTCAACCTCAAATCCAGGAGGGACAAAAGTCAGATGCTCAAATAGATCTTCGAGGTACTCCCTGCCCAATTAACTTTGTTAAAACAAAACTGTATCTGGAAAAGATGATACCTGGAGAAATTTTAGAAGTGTGGCTAGACCCAGGGGAACCAATAGAGCAAGTACCTGATAGTTTGATTGTGGAAGGTTATCAAATAGAAGAAATAAAAGACCTATCTGAATATTTTGTCCTCAAGGTGCGTTGCCCAGAAATGGTTGCATGAATTGGACTTCAGAAATAGGTGACATATTAGAGGGTGATAATAACTGTTTAGGGACGGTTGTAGCAGTTCAAGCAAATTTTTACCAAGTTAAGATTGAAAAAAATCATAACTTAGTAAAAAATGCAAGAGAAAATTTACCTCAGTTTCTCCTGTGTACCCGTAGATCGCGATTGAAGAAAATTGGCCAAAAAGTAATGGTGGGCGATCGCGTAATTATAGAGCACCCGGACTGGGTGGGTGGACGAGGTGCTATTGCTGAGGTTTTACGGAGAGAAACAGAACTCGATCGCCCTCCTATAGCTAATGCAAATCAGGTTATGTTAATTTTTGCTTTGGCAGAACCAGATTTAGATCCTCTTTCTTTGACGAGATTTTTAGTCAAGGCTGAGTCAACAGGTTTGGAGATATGTTTGTGTTTGAGTAAATGCGATCTTGTAACGGCAACAAAAATGGAGGAATGGCGCAGTAAAATTTCTGAGTGGGGTTATGAACCGTTTTTTATTAGTGTGAAAACGGAAGCAGGTTTGGGAGTAGAAAAGAATAGCTCGAATTCTCTGTGGAAAAAACTGAGGAATAAAATTACTGTAATTTCT
Source organism: Dapis brunnea BLCC-M229 (assembly GCF_050015995.1). Lineage (NCBI taxonomy): Bacteria > Bacillati > Cyanobacteriota > Cyanophyceae > Oscillatoriales > Microcoleaceae > Dapis > Dapis brunnea. The sequence goes on from NZ_JBNHEP010000214.1 coordinate 22,007, forward strand.
GGTCCGTCTGGTGTGGGAAAGTCGAGTTTGATTAATTATTTGATTCCTAATGTGAATTTACGGGTGAGTGCTGTGTCGGGAAAGTTGTCGCGGGGACGACACACTACTCGTCACGTTGAATTGTTTGAGTTGCCTAATGGGGGTTTGTTAGCAGATACACCGGGTTTTAATCAACCACAGTTAGACGGCGAACCTATAGAGTTGGCGTATTTGTTTCCAGAAGCACGAAAGTATTTGGCGCAAGGGAGTTGTCAGTTTAGTGATTGTTTACATCGGGATGAACCTAATTGTGTGGTTAGGGGTGAGTGGGATAGGTATGAATATTATTTGATGTTTTTGGAGGAGGCGATCGCGCGGCAGGAGGTATTGCAGCAAAAACCTGATGCTGAGTCAAACTTGAAGGCGAAAATAAGTTCGGGTGGTAAACAAAAGTTTGAACCTAAGTTAGCTAGTAAAAAATATCGGCGTTCTTCCAGGAAAGTGGAGCATCAGCAGTTACAAGATTTGTGTGAGGAGTTGGATGAATTTTCATAACTGGGAAATAGAAATTCAGCATCGACTACCAGTTTTAGGTGCTTCATAAAATGAATCTACTATTTCTCTATCCGCAATAGTCAAAAATTCAGCATCGACTCC
>NZ_JBNHEP010000215.1:0-8909 GCF_050015995.1 Dapis brunnea BLCC-M229
AATAATGAATAATGAATAATGAATAATGAATAATGAATAATGAATAATGAATAATGAATAATGAATAATGAATAATGAATAATGAATAATGAATAATTACCTCTTCTTATAACGGAATTGATTGGCGCTCTTGGAATTTTTTTCTTCTTTCTCCATGAATTCAGAGGCTTTATACCTTGATTTTTCGGTAAGAGGTAAGAGGGAAGAGAGAAGAAGGAAGATGTGGGGAGAAATAATACAAAAAATTCAACACTCCTTGAGATGATGATTTTTCCTCAAAATTGATGCGCGAAAAGACTTGACTACCATAATTATATAGCTATCAAATGGGTTCTATATAATCAGGAGTTACGCACTCAAACAAGAAACTAGGTTTATTACCCTAATTATTGTTGTTCAAATCAGGAAATTTCCTATGATAACCCGGTCTCTTCATAATATCATGTCGGTTGGTATGGTCTCCTGTAAAAGCTAGTGTCTAATTGCCAAAATTAGTAATATTATTTGAAGTTGATTTCCTTTGATTTCCGGCTTTTTTCATTAGCCTAATAAATATATTAACTAATACAATTAGACACTAGGGAAATATCTACCATATTTAAGATTTTTCCTTCTCTTAAAGCTTTTTCTTTCTTCATTCTTCCTTCTTCCTTGCCTTCACGCTTACAATACCTATTCTACCGGACATGATATAAGTCCTAATAATATAATGTAAGGAATCAATTTTAAACAACATGAAAAAACAGAAATTTGAGTAAATTTATCAACAGTCTCTAAATATTCTAGAAAATATATATCCTGAGTATTATTTGGATCAAATCTAAAATTTAAAATAAGATTACTATAGTTAATTTTTATTGATATTTTATTTAGCTTAATTCAGCTAATACCTTTCATAGTATTTTACCTATTTAAACGGTGAATATAGATGTTGATGTTAAGAATTCATTGGTAGCTTAAAAGCCTTTCCCTGTTACCTATTTCCTATTTAAACAAAGATATCAAAATAGATAAAAATGCTCATAGTCCAGGATAAATTATACCATTTTTATCAATTTATATATACAGCATTACCTATTGAGATTACAATTATATTAATTGATTCTTGATAGTGGAGGAAAGTTTCGATGCCAGATGCGGTAGGCGTCATAGAAACTATTGGTTTTCCTAGCATTTTAGCTGCTGCAGATGCAATGGTCAAAGCTGCACGAGTCACATTGGTTTATTACGGTATAGCCGAAAGAGGCCACTTTGTAGTTGCAGTTCGGGGACCAACTTCTGAAGTTAATCCTTCAGTCCAAGCTGGCATTGAAGCAGCAGAAAAAGTCTATGGTGGTATAGTGGACGGTCATTATATTGTTCCTAATCCCCCAGAGAATGTAGAATCTGTATTACCACTAGAATATACAGAAATTAGCGAACAGTTTAGATGAATTTTGTCCTAAATTCTATTATAGTTTGGCTGAATAATAGTTTATTTATGGCAGACATCTAAAATTTTTACAATTAATCCAAAGAATTAAATTCTTAACTGAAATTTAGGAGAGATAGAATGGCGCAACAAGCTGTTGGAGCACTTGAAACTAAGGGTTTTCCTGGTATTTTAGCTGCTTCAGATGCAATGGTAAAAGCTGGTCGAGTTACTTTAGTCGGTTATATTAGGGTTGGTAGTGCGCGGTTTACTGTTCAAATTAGAGGTGATGTTTCGGAAGTAAAAACTGCGATGGATGCAGGAATCGCAGCAGTAGAAAAAGCTTATGGCGCTACTTTAGAATCTTGGGTAATTATTCCTCGTCCTCATGAGAACATTGTGGCAGTTTTGCCAATAGATTTTAATCCAGGTGTGGAAGAATTCCGCCAACGAGTAGAAGGAGTAACTGTACCAGGATTGCCTAATGGTAGGTAAGTTTTGATTAGCTAAATATCTACTAATCCTATTAATAACCGTCCACATGACTATTGTCTTGGCAATAGTTATCCTCAGTATAATTTGAGTTAGTTTTAACTAAAAAAGCTTGTGGACGGTCAACATAAATATGAATTTAAGCAGTTAATTTTGATGTAGCTATCTATGAGGCTTTAGCTAGTAGTTAGTAGGTGTAATATCAAATCCGGTTGAATACTTAATTATATATAGTAATATGATTTGAGTTGTGAGATATTGGATACTTTTAGGGAATAGGGAATAGAGAAGAAGAAAAAATGAATATATATGAATATGATAACTCCTATACTAGACTTCTTGCAGAAGTCAGGGAATAGGGAATAGGTATGGAGGGAGATTAAATTGTTTATTGTATATATTGAATTGATTTAATTAAAACTTTTGCAATAGGTCTATTCTATACTTTTAAGGAATACCTCAATGCTCACATCTGATTCCTGATTGCTATAGTTGGGAGATATGGAGAGATGGGAAGGTGGGGAGATTGAATATTGAAGTGTAGATAGAATTATAAACATATACTATATAACCGGATTCTATATAAAAGATTAAAATTAAGTACAAGAAAATCAACTGTCATTGAATTAAAATGGATATATCTTTATTATTTAAAGATATCCAAAAATCAATTAACTACAAGTATTAAAATAAAAAAAAGTCAGAAGTGAACATTTTAGAGCTATTAAATGGGCTATTATTAAAATAATAAAAATAGTAATTTAGTAGCTTAAATTGAAGCTCTGCTAAAAAATATTATACCTACTATTGTCGGCATTTAAACATAAATTAATGGAATCTTGAGTAAAAATAGTCACAATAAACAAAGACTATGCCAGTAGGATAGTCTTTGTTTGTTTTAGATAAGTTCCCTATTTTCCCTACTCCCAACGTTGTCCTTAAGCAACAACATCTATACTGAAATGAAATACCCTCTTCTCTATATCCCCCTTCCTTACCTTTGGAAAAGGGGAAACAAGATGATACAGCGCCTTTAATTTCTCAGGGGATAAGGCAAGGATGCTATTGCCTAAAAAAAACAGCGCGTTTAATATTCTCCGATCAAATTGGTATAACTTAAATATTGGCCTAACCCGACTACTTTTCAATTCCTGATATTGAATCTTATATTTTAAGCTATGGACACCTGGATTATAAAATTACACAACTCTACCAATGAAACTACTTTTTTGATAATTACTGCCTTGATAGCAGTCATTTTTTGCTTCTGGTTTATTCCGACTGCTACAGATATGATGGTAAATTCTGCCGCAGGTTTAGCAGGTAAATATTTAGGCAAAGATAAACGCACTATAGTAATTAACTCTAGTACAAATAACCCAGAATTATTTCTGATGTTGCTATCACTAAGTCTTCGACGACTAGGTGGTATAGCAACTCCTCTAGGCTCAAATTTTGCCAATATTTATCTCATGTTTATCGTTGCGCCAATAATTGTTATTAGTAAATGGATATTTATTGGCAAAATATCTTATATCAAAAATTTTATCGAAATTTTTAACAAAGAAAGAATGCTGTTTTTATGGCATCTTTTCATGTCATTATCAATGTTTGCTTTTGCCACTACAGCTTACTGGTGCATTACGGGTGAATCAGAGTTTGCACCTTTGCCAGAGGGAATCACTACCCGCACTTTGCCCTGGATATTTATTGGTGGTTTAATTTGTTTAGCAGGTGTATTAGTTTTCTTCTTTTATGAAAAACAATTTAAGAACAAAAGACCAGAATTATTTGATGATATTAATGCAGATGATTATATAGCAAGTTGGTGGCAGTTTATTTTAGGCACAGGGTTATTAATTTTATTATGCTATATATTAAATACATTATTTATCGCTTGGACTGAAATTTATGATGATTTACTTAGTAAATTATTTGGTGATGCAGTTTTTGCCGGACTGCATTATTTTTTGGGAAGTTTAATATCATCCCTACCAGAAACAATTGTAGCTGTGAAAAATTATGAACGTTTAACTTCACCAGATTTGAATACTGCAATGGCATCTGCGAGTCAGTCAAATATGACGAATTTGGGAATAGGATTTTTGGGTAGTGTTTTAGCAAGTTTGCTGTTGCTTATGGGTATAAATTATCAGTTGTAAAATTAAGATATTGCTATTAATAGAGTAGATAAAACAATTTTTTTTGATTTTACTGTCAAAACATTATTGAAGTGAAATGCGCTATGAATAAAACTCACAATAATTTTTCCAGTAATACTAATTATTATCTATAAAGACTACCACAACGAAAGCTAAAAATTTAGGTTGAGAAGTAAGGGCAATTCATAAATTACTCCTCAAGTTCTGTCCTTCTATAATATTAGATCAAATAATATACAGCACTTTCGAGGATATGGAAATTATCTGAAGACCGAAAAAAAGATAACTTTTACTGACCAAAAGGGAATCTGATTTTCGAGAATGTTTAGAATATGTTGAAGTTAAATATGGAAAAGTAACTATTGCTGTGCCTCTTATGGAATTTATAATTTTTTCTTGTAGGAATAAATCACATGCTTAAGATGTAACTTCCTTTTTTGAATTTGGTATAAGAAAAAAGCTTCAAATCTAAGGAAATATAGAAAAAAATAATATTACTAACTTTTGCAACTAAAAACTAGCGTTTAACGTTGGGAGTGTGAATCCGAAAATTAAGTAGGTCGGTGTTGAAAATTATTGTTATAAAAAGGCAGGAGGCAGAAGGCAGAAGGCATAAGGGAAGAGAGTTTTAGGTGAATTTACTTTTCGTTAAATACTTCTGTTTTTTTGCACCGTTCTACTTATTCAAAAGTAAGTTCTTTTGTACAAAGTCTTAATCTTACTTCTTCATCGTGGAAAATTCCTATCAAACCACGCCCATTAGCTTTGGATTTTTCTAATAGTTCAATTACTATTTGACGATTCACAGAATCTAAGGCTGAAGTTGGTTCATCTAATAATAAAATTGGATAATTAACTACCAGCGCTCTAGCTAGATTAACTCGTTGTTTTTCTCCTCCAGAAAAGGTAGTGGGGGAAAGATGCCAAAGACGTTTTGGTAAATTCAATATCTCAAATAATTCCCCTACTTTTTGATAGGCTATTTCTGCCTTTATTCCTAATTCTAATAAAGGTTCTGCTGCTACTTCTAAAGCTGGCACGCGGGGAATTACTCGTAAAAATTGACTGACATAACCAATAGTAGTTTTGCGTACTTCTAAAATTTCATGGGGTGCTAATTTAGGAAGGTCAACCCAGGTAGATTTATGCTTTACCCAAACTGAACCTCGATCGACTCGATAGTTACCGTAAAGGCAACGCATAAATGTAGATTTTCCTGAACCGGATTTGCCGGATAAGGCAATACATTCTCCTGCTTTTAAGTCGAGAGAATGATTTTTCAATACTGATAATTTGACTCCGCCTTGGTTGTGTAAAGTAAAGCTTTTTTCAATAGATTCTGCTTTTAATAGTAGAGAAGTTTCTGGGAAACTATTTTCTTGTGAATTATTAGTTGCTAGGATTTGAATACTCATAATGAAGGAAGAAGGAAGAAGGAAGAGGAAAGAAGGAAGAAGAAAGAAGTAGATGAAAATACTTTCAGGTATCCCCTCGATAGTTATCGTAAAGGCAACGCATAAATGTAGATTTTCCTGAACCAGATTTGCCAGATAAGGCAATACATTCTCCTGCTTTTAAGTCGAGAGAATGATTTTTCAATACTGATAATTTGACTCCGCCTTGGTTGTGTAAAGTAAAGCTTTTTTCAATAGATTCTGCTTTTAATAGTAGAGAAGTTTCTAGGAAACTATTTTCTTGTGAATTATTAGTTGCTAAGATTTGAATACTCATAATGAAGGAAGGAGGAAGGAGGAAGGAGGAAGAAGTAGATGAAAATACTTTCAGGTATCCCCTTATCTACAAGGTATAACCACTCTTATAGCATAGATTACAAAACTTTATGCCTTCTGTCTTTAAACCAAAAATCTCTGTATTCTATGTTAATGAAAACTGCTAAGTGCCTATGCAAAATTAATTACATATTCTGCTTCTAAATTATCAAGCAGTTTTTTGAGATATTGAAGTAAGCTGTTAGATGTCATTCTTTCTAAAATCTTTCTAGTCTCTGGTATAAAGTCTCTAATAAATATCATAATCTCCCGATCATCTCATAAATATGTATTTGCTTTTTATGCTATACATTCCTTTGCTAAATATGTGTAATTAATTTTGCACAACTACTTATAAACACTCCTAGTAAAGTTTCAAGAGCTACTATAATTCGTTTCAGATAGCTATCTCTATCATTTTTACTTGTTTTTGAATATTTACTCCTTCTATCTTAAATATAGCACTGCTCGCTTAGGTATTTACAACTTTTAGCTAAAAGTGCAACTTAGAAAAGGTGTACAAAAAATAATGTGTAAATATGTCAGAGTGCACTGCTAGAACTAAATTATTTTTCCCTCTTCCTTAATTTATGGAATTAAGGTTGAACTAACTAATTGTTGAGTATAGGAATGTTGAGGGTCATCTAATACTTGGTCTGTTAATCCTGACTCAACAATTTGCCCATTTTTCATTACTAATAAACGGTGAGCAAGTAATCTAACTACCCCTAAATCATGGGTAACTAAAATTACGCTTAACTGGAGATTTCTCACAAGGGAACGAATTAAATCTAATAAACGAGCTTGTACTGAAACATCTAAACCTCCGGTTGGTTCATCCATTAATATTAACCGAGGTTTTGTGACTAAAACACGAGCTAGTTGTAACCGTTGTTGCATCCCTCCAGAAAACATTTTTGGTAAATCATCTATCCGGTTAATATCTATTTCTACTTGGTTTAACCAATAAGCAGCTTCTTTTCGAATTTTTCCATAATTTTTTACTCCTATATCCATTAAACGTTCGCCAATATTTGCTCCGGCAGTTACGTTCATTCTTAATCCATCACGAGGATTTTGTTGGACAAATCCCCATTCAGTTCTTCTTAATAAACGACAACTGGTTTCTGATAGTTTTGGTACTGTTAATATCTCTCCATTAGAAGTAGTATAGGTGATATTTCCCTTATCAATAGGTATGTATCTTCCAATGGCATTTAAGAGAGTTGATTTTCCAGAACCAGATTCTCCTACTATTCCTAAAACTTGGGCAGGATAGAGATTGAAAGATATCTGGTCACAGGCTTTTATTTTGCCATAATACTTACTTAATTTTTCTACATTTAACAATGGTTTTAATGTCATTATTTGTCTAATTTTTTTTCAGTAATAGCTTTTGCTCGATCGATATTTTTATGAAAATAGTTTAATAAAGTGTAAGTAGTGCTACTCCGCGGAAGTCAAAAGTAAAAAGTTAAAAGTATTGATTTGGTAAGGGTTATATGATTTTGTAACTGGTGGTTTATTTTCACTACGCTGCACTAGTTAGATAAAATTAAATAGAAATGTTTGTGACTAGGAATAAGAAATTAGGATTAAACAATTTCTATAATTTTAAGGGGGAAAGTTGGAGGATGGATTAGATGCAAAATCAGATAAAATTGGTATCAATAACCCTTAACCATAAACCAGATTAAACCAAAATTTATAACAATAAAATTTACTATAGCAATTCTATTTCATTTCTAATATTTTGGTGGTAGTTAGGAGTCAGGAGTCATAATTTCAAAGGTTTTCAGTTCAAATTAACTATTATAAAAATTTTCATAACTAATTTAGGATTGCTATATCTATATTTCCTCAAAGAAAATTGTCAGATATTGAACTATAATTTTTGTTTTTCTTGTCGTTTATGACAATAATCTGTATCAGAACAAACCCACATTTTTCCTCCTTGATCGTCAATCAAAATTTCATCCAAAAAACTTTCTCTAGACCCGCAAAGTTCACAAGCTTTATCCCACTTTTCCACAGTAAATGGATAATCTTCAAAATCCAAACTTTTGACCTTAGTATAAGGAGGAACTGCATAAATTCGCTTCTCCCTTCCAGCGCCAAAAAGTTGCAAAGCTGGCAAATAATTCATCTTAGGATTATCAAATCTGGGTATAGGACTAGGGCTCATTATATAACGGTCATTTACCATCACTGGATAATCATAGCTCGTGGCAAAATCTCCTAATTTCGTAATATCCTCATATAATTTTACATACATTGCTCCATATTCTGATAAGGCGTGCATTTTTCTAGTTTCTATTTCCGAAGGTTCTAACCATCGCAAAGGTTCAGGAATTGGCACTTGATAAACAATAATTTGACCTTCTTTAAGTGGAGTTTCTGGAATGCGATGACGGGTTTGAACAATTGTTGCTTCTGTTGTTTTTTCTGTAGTTTTGATTCCACACACTTTTACAAAAAATCGGCGAATATTCACCGCGTTTGTTGTGTCATCTGAACCTTGGTCAATTACTTTTAAAATATCGTTTTTACCAATTACTGAAGCTGTGACTTGAATACCACCTGTACCCCATCCATAAGACATTGGCATTTCTCTGGAACCGAAAGGTATTTGATGACCAGGAATAGCGACTGCTTTGAGTAAAGCGCGGCGAATAGAACGTTTCGTTTGTTCATCTAAATAGGCAAAGTTAAAACCATTTTCTAGTTGATTATTTGCTTTGACGTTTGAGTTTTCTAAGTTTTGGCGATTTAACATATATATTATTTAAGTCTCTCCACAAAATAAATTTAACATTTAGCGGAATTAAGGAACAGGGAACAAATTATTAAATACTTGAGTTCATGGGAAATAATATCATGAGATGACTAAAAGTAGAAGGATATTCAACCTTCCCTTTCTATTTTTCCTGAAAATTTCCCAGAAGTTTGAGCAGAAAATTTACCTCTGGTATGGCAAAAGGTGATTGACTCTTAACGAACAAATAATTTCTCACAGAGATTTTTTCTCCAGGGAACACTTAACAGATTTTTGTCTAATTTTTCTGCCAATACTAT